>CALVXE010000047.1 GCA_944368795.1 uncultured Clostridia bacterium
ATATAGTAAAGAAATTTTCCCCCGAAAGGCGGATTTCGTAGGCAATTTCCGCCCTCAGACATTGCTTACTATTATTCTAATATATTTTGCAAAAAAATTCAAGTTATTTTATAAAAAAGAGTTACAAAATTGATTATTTTAGGAATTGACCCCGGTTTGGCGACTTTGGGCTACGGCGTCTTGCGCAAAGACGAACGCGGCAACGTCAGGGCGGAAGATTACGGCGTGGTAACCACGCCGAAGGAAGAACGCCTTCCCGTGCGCCTTGCGATGCTCGAAGAGGGGCTGAACGCGCTGCTGGATAAATTCTCGCCGGACGAGGTCGCGGTCGAAGAATTGTTCTTCTCCAAAAACGTAACGACGGGTATTGCCGTCGCGCATGCCCGCGGGGTTGCGCTCTTGGCGTGCGTCAAGCGCTGCGGCCGCCTGTTCGAGTATACGCCCATGCAGATCAAACAGGCGCTCACCGGGTACGGCAAGGCGGAAAAGAGGCAGATACAGCTGGTAACGGCCAACATTCTGCATTTAAAGGGGATCCCGCGGCCGGACGACGCTGCAGACGCTCTCGCCGTCGCCCTGTGCCACTCTTTCACGTCGAGGCTTTCCTCGCTGTATACGATTTAGCGGAAAGTTTTTTCGGCAAGTAAAATTCCGTTCCCGCGAACCTGCGCGGGAATTCTTTCAAAGGAGAGCCGGTTTCGGATCTGTCTTCAAAACATCCGAAAAAAGCGGCGCGGATCCTCCCGTCCGGGGAGGGGCTGTTGCATCCGCAAAAATTCATCGGCGCAAGGAGAGTTATGGTAGGCTATCTGAAAGGAAAAGTGATCTATTCGGGCGAAGGCGTCGTTCTTTTGGACGTGAACGGGGTCGGTTATGAAGTTGTCTGTTCCGGCGCCCTCTTCGCCAGGCTTGTCAACGAAAAGCAGGGGGAGGCCTATACCTATCTTCAGGTAAGAGAGGACGGCATATCGCTGTACGGCTTTGTTTCTTTGGAAGAAAAGAACATGTTTTTAAAGCTCATATCCGTTTCGGGAGTGGGCCCTAAGATGGGGATATCCATTCTTTCGGGGTTGAATATCGGCGATCTCGCCGTTGCGATCGCATCGTCCGACGTCAAGTTGCTCAGCACCGTGAAGGGGCTGGGCAAAAAAACGGCGGAAGGCATCATATTGGAATTGCGCGAAAAAGTTTCTTCCCTCTCACTCCCTTCGGCAGGGGCCCCTTCGGCTCCCGTTTCGGAAAAGATCGGCGACAGGGAAGAGGATGCCGTCGTCGGCCTCATGTCGCTCGGCTATACGCGCGCGGAGAGTGTCCGTGCGGTCAAGGGTGCGGTAGAGCGCGGGGCGGAGAGCGTGGAAGATATCATCATGTCGGCCCTGCGGTCGATGTAAACGCCGGAATACGGCACCGGCAGGCGCGGAGAAAGTGCTATGTTTGAAGACGAATTTGAAAACGAACGGCTCGTTATGAGCACGAAAGGGGAATACGACGCCGAAGAAAACGTCCTGCGCCCGAAAACGATGGCGGACTATGTCGGCCAAAGCAAGGTCAAGGAAAATCTCGGCGTATACATCTCTTCCGCGAAGCTGCGGAAAGAGCCGCTCGATCATGTCCTTCTGTACGGTCCCCCGGGCTTGGGGAAAACGACGCTCGCCCACATCATTGCCAACGAGCTCGGCGTACAGATAAAACTTACGAGCGGGCCGGCCATCGAGCGGAGCGGCGATCTCGCAGCGATCCTGACCAACCTCAACGACGGGGATGTACTGTTCATCGACGAGATCCACCGCCTCAACCACTCGGTGGAAGAGATTCTTTATTCCGCGATGGAAGATTACGCGCTCGACATCATTGTGGGCAAGGGGCCCGCGGCGCGGAATATCCGTTTTACGCTGAAGAGATTCACCCTCGTCGGCGCAACGACGCGCGCGGGCATGCTCGCGTCCCCTCTGCGCGACCGTTTCGGCGTCATGTGCCGCCTGGAAATGTATACGCCGGCAGAGCTGGCGCAGATCGTAACGCGCTCTGCGCGCGTTTTGGGCATCGAAATCGATCCCCGAGCGGCGGAAGAAATATCCCGCCGTTCGCGTGGCACGCCGCGCATTGCGAACAGGCTGTTAAAGCGCGTTCGCGATTTTGCCGCGGTCAAGGGCAATTCTTCGGTAACGTATGAAGACGCGCGTTACGCGCTCAAGCGCATGGATATCGACGAACTCGGCCTGGACGAAACCGACCGCGGACTTCTGCGCGCGCTGATCGAAAAATTCGGCGGCGGTCCCGCGGGGCTGGAAACGCTTGCCGCCACCATCAATGAGGACGCAAACACCATCGAGGACGTATATGAACCGTACCTCATGCAGCTCGGGTTTATCGCCCGCACGCCGCGCGGCAGGGTCTGCCTGAAAGGCGGGTACGAGCATATGGGCGTAAAGATGAGCGAAAAGCAGCGCATGCAGACGTCCATGTTCGACGACGAGTAAAAGAGCTCTCGCATTTCTCGGCGGGCGCCTGCGAAATGCCGAAATTTTGAGGGGAAGCCCGAGCGGTTTTTCCCTCGTTGCGGCATTTTAGGGGCACAATATTATTTATTAAATGCCGCAAATTCACCCTTTCCGTAAGCCGATGTATCCGGCAAATGGGGTTGCAACGGGGAAGTACGGTTTCCCTGTTTTGGCAACAGAAAATCGGCAAGGCGGAATAATAGATGTGATTGAAGTAAAAAGCGGCGTGTATTTGCAAAGAAATTAAATAAAATCAGTGAATGACGGCAACGGACACGACGAGTTTGGGTACGTGTGTGAGAATGCGCAGAAGATCATTGAATTTGTTTCCATTTTTGAACGGCATTTTGTTTGAATGGTTCTGCTATGTTTACCGATAAAGAAATTTTACGCATCGCGCTGGAACAATCGGCGATCGAATCCTGTTGCTCGCCCGAAGATTTTCTGAAAAGCGAAAATGTGATAGCCGTGTCGCGCGATAGAGCGGGGAGACGGGCGTACCTTCCCGGGCCTCATGTGTTCGATCTCACGTCATACGGCGGAAATGTCGTCGCTTGCGTGCGTGAAGACTTGCAAGAGGTCGCTTTTGCCTATCTTGCAAAGTATTCTGCCGCGCATAGTTTCGAAACGCCGGCCCTGCATGTGTTGGACGAGATGCTCGCTCCGTTCGGCTTGAAAACAAAGTTTCAAGCCGAATATTTTCTGCCGCGGGCCGATTCGCTTGCCGTAAAGCCCTGTGCGTTCGAGTTGCGCGTTCTGCCGCCTGCAGAGTTTGCGGATCTGTACCTTCCGCAGTGGGGCAACGCACTGTGCGCCGCGCGCAAAGAAAAAGATGCTCTGTGCGTCGGCGCGTACGACGGCGAAACGCTCGCCGCGCTCGCGGGCGCAAGCGCCGACTGCGAAACGATGTGGCAGATCGGCGTCGATGTCCTTCCGCAATACAGAAGAAAGGGGCTGGCCGAGGCAATAACCTCCCGTCTTTCGGCAGAAACGGCCGCTTTGGGGAAGGTTCCGTTTTATTGCGCCGCATGGTCGAATATACCCTCCGTGCGCAATGCGCTTGCCTGCGGCTTTTATCCGTCCTGGGTACAGTTAACGGCGGTGCCGATGGAATGAAGGTAAAATATTTATGCTGAAAAAATCCGATTATTTTTATGAATTGCCCGAAGAGCTGATTGCGCAGACTCCCGCCGAGCCGCGCGATTCGTCCCGTCTTTTGGTCTACGACCGCAGGACGGGGAAGACGGAACATCGCATTTTTCGCGACGTCAAAGAGTATTTAAAGCCCGGCGACGTGCTCGTGGTCAACAATACCAAGGTCCTTCCCGCCCGCATGTATGCCTATACGCAAAACGGCGGCAAAGTGGAGGTACTCCTTTTAAAGCGGCGCGACCTTACCGAATGGGAAGTGCTCGTAAAGCCGGGCAAAAAGGCGAAGGTCGGCACCGAACTCGTGGTTTCCGAAGAACTTTCCCTCACGGTAAAGGACAGGACGGAGACGGGCGAGCGCATCGTCGATTTTCATTTCGACGGGGTGTTTGAAGATATCCTTTCCCGCGTAGGTTCCATGCCTCTTCCGCCGTACATTCACGAAAAGCTGAAGGATAAAGACCGTTACCAAACGGTATATTGCAAGACGGACGGATCGGCGGCCGCGCCTACGGCGGGCCTGCATTTTACGAAAGAATTGCTTGCCGAAATACGTGCAATGGGCGTGGAGATCGTCGAAGTCCTGCTTCACGTGGGGCTGGGCACCTTCCGCCCCGTAAAAGAAGAAGATCTTACCCATCACGTCATGCACTCCGAATATTATTGCGTCAGCGAAGAGGCGGCGAATGCGGTCAATGCCGCGAAGCGGGCAGGGCGCCGCGTTATCGCTGTCGGAACAACGTCCGTTCGCACGCTTGAAACGGTCGCGGACGAAAACGGGTTTTTGCGCCCGTGCAGCGGCGATACGTCCATCTTTATCTATCCGCCTTACAAATTCAAGTGTGTCGACGCATTGATCACCAATTTCCATTTGCCCGAAAGTACTTTGATCATGCTCATCTCTGCCTTGATGGGCAGGGAAAATTGTCTCGCCGTTTATAAGGAAGCGGTGGAGAAGAAGTACCGCTTTTTCAGCTTCGGCGACGCGATGCTGATCGTATAAGCGTCGCAATACTGCGTCGAACTTGCGTTTTGCCATGGTCGTGTACAAGGCAGTACATTCCCTGCGGTCAAAGCCGCGTTCTTCTTGTCTTGCTCGCTTCTCCGATCTTCATCCTGCCTCCCGTAACAATGCGGGGTGCGATACTGATCGTATTCGGGCCGGTCGTAGCCGTCAATTGTTTTGTCAAAACGCGGTTTTCCGAAGCGCTTTTCGCGGAAAGAAGATGTCGCGCGGTTAAATCGTAAACCGAATGGATGCGGCAAATAAATTTTATAAAAACCCAATAAAACGTCAAAAAATGCATGTTATAGAGAACTATGCGAGACATAATACAATAAAAATGAATTTTGAGAGCATAATGAACAATACTGCGAACACTCCGAATTTTTCTTTCGAACTTTTAAAAACAGATCCCGAAACGGGCGCCCGCGCCGGCATATTTCACACGCCGCACGGCGATATCGAAACGCCGGTCTATATGCCCGTGGGCACGCAGGCCACGGTAAAAGGGCTGCTTCCGCGCGACGTAGAAGAGGCGGGCGCGCAGATCATTCTGTCAAACACATACCATCTCTATATGCGTCCCGGGCACGAACTGGTAAAAAAGGCGGGCGGGCTGCATTCTTTCATGAACTGGCATCGTCCCATCTTAACGGACAGCGGCGGCTTTCAGGTTTTTTCCCTTGCCAAGCTCAATAATATAAAAGAGGAAGGAGTTTGGTTCAATTCGCACATCGACGGCAGCAAACATTTCTTCACGCCGGAAAAGGTGATGGAAATCGAAAACGCGCTCGGCGCAGACATAATCATGCAGTTCGACGAATGCAGCGAATACGGTGTCGATTACAAGTATGCGAAGGCCGCGCTCGACCGTACGACGCGCTGGCTGGAGCGCTGCGCCGCCGTGCATAAAGACGAACGGCAGGCTCTTTTCCCGATCGTGCAGGGCAATTTTTTTGCCGATCTGCGCATAGAAAGCGTCCGTGCCGCCGCGCCGTATGCAAAATACGGGCTGGGCATCGGCGGCCTTTCGGTCGGAGAGCCGAAGCCTCTGATGTACGAAATGCTCGAAGCGATGCGCCCCGTGCTTCCCGAAAAAGTACCCCGTTATCTGATGGGGGTGGGAAGTCCCGATTGTCTCATCGAAGGCGTTCTCCGCGGGGTCGACATGTTCGACTGCGTGCTCGCCACGCGCGTGGCACGCAACGGTACGGCACTCACGTCGCGCGGCAAAGTTGTCGTGCGCAACGCCGCATATAAAGAGGATTTTACCCCGCTCGATCCCGAATGCGACTGTTATTGCTGCAAAAATTATACGAAGGCGTACCTTCGCCATCTGGTCAACGCGGGAGAAATGCTTTCGGCCACGTTATTGTCTCTGCACAACATCACTTTTCTTACCCGCCTCATGAAAAATCTCCGCCGCGCGATCCTCGAGGGCGGAGTGCGCGAATTCTGCGAAGAATTTTACGCAAAATACGGCAGAGAATGAGGCCGCGCTTTTTGCGCAATTGTGTCGAAAAGGCGAAATATTCGCATTCCGGCGATTTTTTGCTCGGAAAGTGCAAAAAAACAGTTGCCAAAATTTTGCAAAACGTTTATTATATTGTCAATCGGCAGATTTGCGGATAATAATCAGGAGTAGAATCAATTATGCTGTTCAATCTTTTGGAAGGCGAAACCACGTCCTTTACTTCGTTCATACCGATCATTATAATCATAGTACTTGTAGTGGCCTTTATCGTATGGTCGTATATTTCCCAGAAAAAGAAGCAGAAAAATTTTAACGAAACGATCAATGCGGTCCGTCCCGGCAGCAAAGTTAAGACCATCGGCGGCATCGTCGGCGAAGTCGTCGAAGTCAATGATGAAGAAAACACGTTCGTCCTCAAAACGGGCGACAGCGAGGGCAACTGCAGCTACATGAAGTTCGATAAACAGGCCATCTATCAGACGGATGCCAAGCCCGAACCGGCCGCTCCCGCGAAAGAAGAGACCTCCGCCGAAAACGCCGGAAGCGAAGCGCCCGCGGAACCTTTCGAAGAATCCGCGCCCGAAACGTCGGACGGCGCCGAAGAAGCGGCAGCGGAAGAAAAGAAGAGCGAAGAGGAAAACAAGTAATTTCGCTTTGAAACGGAATAAAGAGATGCGCCTCCGCATAGAGATAGTACAAACTCATGCGGAGGTATTTTTTATGCGGAGCGAAGGTGGGCGAGTGGCGGCCGAAATGGGCAAAAGCGTGTGCGTCTCGGTTATATTCACGCTGGCGGCAGTGTTGATTTTTGCACTGTTTATAAAACTGTTTTCCATCGGGTCGTCGGTCATTACGCCCGTGAACCAGATCATTAAGATGCTCGCCATCTTTATCGGCTGCATTCTCTGTCTCAAACCGGGCAAAACCGCGCTGAAAGGGGCGGGGTGCGGCGCGGCGGTCGTCGTTCTTACCTATTTTCTGTTTGCGATCATCGCCGGCGAGATCTCCTTCGGCTGGGGCAACGTGCTCGATTTTGTATTCGGTGCCGTTGCGGGCGGCATCAGCGGCATCATTGCCTCTCTCGTAAAAAGCAAACGGTAAACTTCTGCGCGAATCTTCTTTGATTCGGAAAAAACGCTTGCAATTTTTTCCTTATTATATTATAATAAATAAAAATTGCGATAAAGGAGATTGCGCTATGAACAAGATCAAGACCATAGCCCGCCCCGCGGAAAAGAAAGTTACGGGTTGCGGCGAATGCAGAAGCACCTGCCAGTCTGCCTGCAAAACCAGCTGCACGGTAGGCAATCAATCCTGCGAGAGGATTTCCAGGGAAAACGATCCCGAAAAGAATAACTGAGCGGCAAGGCATAAGGAGCAGGGTACCTGCTCCTTAAATTATGCTTTCGCAGACATCGGCCCGCCAGGGCTTCTTTTTTCGCGCGGCTCTGTCCGCCTGCGAGGTCATTGTATGGTCCACGTATTTCACTATAAAGATAAACATTATATTTTCGATACGGGCAGTTCTTCTCTGCACGAATGCGACGAAAAGGCGGCGCTGCTTTTGCGCGAAAAGCTCGGCGAACGGGTCGATACTTCCTCCGTCTCCGAACGTGAGCGCGCGGAGTACGAACAGGATTTTGCCGAATTGGAGCGGGAAGGCCTCCTTTTTAAAGAGGAAGAACGCGCCGTTCCCGTCAAATCCGACGAGGTCAAGGCGCTGTGCCTGCATATCTGCCACGACTGCAATCTCCGCTGCCGCTATTGTTTTGCCGACGAGGGCGCCTATCACGCGAAGCGCGAGTTCATGAGCCTGGAAACGGCAAAGCGGGCGATCGATTTTCTCATCGAACAGTCCGGTTCCCGCCGCGTCCTCGAAACGGACTTTTTCGGCGGCGAACCGCTGATGAATTTCGATGTCGTGAAGCAGACGGTCCGTTACGCAAAAGAGCAGGCCGCGAAGCGGGGCAAAAAGTTTCTGTTCACGCTCACCACGAACGGGCTTCTTCTCAAAGACGACGTGGCGGAATTTCTCAACCGGGAGATGGAAAACGTCGTGCTGAGTCTCGACGGCCGCAAAGCGGTGCACGACGCCGTCCGCAAAACGGCAAACGGAAAGGGGAGCTTTGACCTCGTCATTGAAAATCTGAAGAATTTCGTCCGGATCCGCGGCAACAAAAGTTACTATGTGCGCGGCACGTTTACCGCAAAAAACCTCGATTTTTCCAAAGACGTGCTGTTTTTGGCGGACAGCGGTTTCGACAGCATCTCGCTCGAGCCCGTCGTAACGGATATTCCCGATCTGGCGATTACGAAGCAGGATCTGTCCCGCGTCTGCGACGAGTACGATACTCTCTGCGATAAATACCTCGAATATGAGGCAAAGGGGAAAGGCTTTAATTTTTTCCACTTTAACGTGGATTTGGAGGGCGGTCCCTGCCTGTCCAAGCGGGTCAGCGCCTGCGGCGCGGGCAACGAATACTTTTCGGTCGTACCGAACGGCGATATCTATCCCTGCCATCAGTTCGCGGGCGATCCCGATTTCCGCATGGGGAACGTATACGAAGGCAAGCTCGACGAAGCGATCCGTGCGAAGTTCAAAAAATCCTGCCTCTTCACCCGCAAAAAGTGTGAAAATTGTTTTGCGAAGTTTATCTGCAGCGGCGGCTGCAGCGCGAACAACTATCACTTCAACGGCGATATCGACGAGCCGTACGACATCACATGCGAGATGATGAAAAAGCGCACGGAGAACGCGATGCACATCCTCGCCGAGCGCAAGAGGAGGAACGCGCATGAATAATGTCCGCAAAGGAAACGGCGCATTCATCCACAGCCGCGCATATGTGGCGGGCGATGTGGAATTGGGCGACGGGGCGAACATATGGTGCGGCGCGTGTATCCGCGGCGACATCGCGCCCGTAAAAATCGGAAAAAACACAAACGTGCAGGACAATGCGACCGTCCATGTCGGCTATCATTCGCCGGCCGTTATCGGCGATAACGTTACGGTCGGGCACAACGCGGTCGTGCACGGCTGCACGATCGGCAGCAACGTCATCGTCGGCATGGGCGCCGTCATCCTCGACGGCGCAAAGATCGGCGACGATTGCATCGTCGGCGCGGCGACGCTCATTCCCGGGCGCAAAGAGATCCCTTCGGGCAGCCTCGTGTTCGGGAACCCTTACCGCATCGTGCGTCCTCTCACCGAAGAAGAAAAGAAAGGCATTCTTTTGAATGCCGAAGAATACCTCGCTCTCGCCGCCGCGTATGCGGAAGAAGGGCAGGGCCGCTGAGTGTCCGCGCGGTGCGGCATGCCGCGGGGCAAAATTTTTTGCGTTTTTTCCGAATTTATGATAATCGGGTAAAAATGCGTGAAAAACGACAATTTACACTTGACTAAATCCGTGAACTTTATTATAATAAACAGGTATAGTTCTTTTATTCTTGGAAAAAGTTCGAGGATAAATTCTAAAAGTTGCAGGAGGAAGCAATGGGCAAGAAGAAATCGGTGGTACTGATCATTTTCGTAACCGTCGTGCTCGTAGGGCTCCTATTTTTGAGCGTTACGCCGTCGTTCTACGTGTCCACCGCGCAAAAGTTCAATTCGCTTCTCAGTATCGTCGATTTAGGTTCGGATCTGGGTGGCGGCTATTACACAGTGTATTATCCCGAGGGCGTCATATCGCAGGAAGAATATGACGCGCTCGTCGCCGAATATGATGAAACGCAGGCGACGCCGGATACGGACGATGACGTCGATAATCCTTCCGAACATTATGTTCGCCACGGCGGGGTCTATCTTTCCGAAGATATCTGCGATGCGGAGGGCAACGTTACCGAAACTTTCCGCGCCGAATTCGACAGTGCGTTCCGTTCATTGAAAATGCGCTTCGAGTCCAAGAATTTCTCCGATTATTCGATCAAACTGCAGGACGATTATACCGTCCGCGTAGAAATTCCTTATACCGACGAATCGGCGAGCACTCTGTTCGATTCCTTCGCGTATTCGGGTAACCTCATTTTCAGCGATACGGGTACGGATACCACCAGCAAAAACGTGCTGATGACCGGTACTTCCGAATATGTAAAGAGCGCCGGCGTCGCCGACGCAGGGGACAGCGGGTTCGCCGTAACCATCAACTTTACAAGCGCGGGCCGTACAAGGTTTGCCGAAATCACGCAGGAACTTGTCGACAATGCGAGCAGTAGCAGCAGTTCGAGCGGCAGTTCGTCCTCTTCGGCAACTCTTTATATTTATGTCGGGACCGAACTTTTGATGCAGGCAACGGTCGACCAGGCGTTGGATCAGGATACCGTCTATATCAGCGGCAGTTACGATACGCGCGATTCGGCGGAAACGATCGCCTGCGTCATCAATTCCACGCTCAATGAAGACAACGTGTTCAATATCAGTCTCGACGCTTCGAATATCTATGAATTTACGCCCACGATGGGAGAAAACGCGGCGCTGATCGCTGCGATCGCGATCGGGGTGCTTATCCTTGCGATGATCGTATATTCGCTCGTGCGCTATAAAGGTATTGGACTGGACAACGTTTACGGGTTCCTTATGTA
>CALVXE010000048.1 GCA_944368795.1 uncultured Clostridia bacterium
GCCAGCATCGGCCCGCCCGAAACGAAGGCGCAGGGGAGATCCAGCCGCACGGCCGCCATCAGCATTCCGGGGATGATCTTATCGCAGTTTCCCACGAATACGACGCCCGAAAAGGCGTGCGCCCGCGCCAGAATTTCCGCGCTGTCCGCGATGATCTCGCGCGAGGGCAGTGAATAGCGCATGCCCGCATGCCCCATGGCGATGCCGTCGCAAACGCCGATCGAGGGTACGACGACGGGTTTGCCGCCCGCCGCGATCACTCCCTCTTTTACCGCTTCCGCGATCTTATCGAGGTACATGTGCCCGGGAATGATCTCGCTTTGGGCGCAAATGATGCCGATGATGGGCTTTTTCATTTCGCTGTCCGTCCAGCCGAGCGCGCGCATGAGCGAGCGCTGGGAAGACATGGCCGTTCCTTCGGAAAAGATATTGTTCATACTATATTGCCTCCTTCGCGCAAACGGCGCGGTCCGCCGTTCGCTTGGGGACGGAGGGGATCCTGCCGTCCGTTCAAAATTTAAAAAGTTTTAAACAAAAAAATTTCTTCGGCGCACTGCCGGGTAAATCCGCTCATATCCAGCGCACCGCAGTCTCTGTAACCGATTTTGCGGAAAAAGTGCTGACCGTCTTCGTCTTTTCTCGTGGAAACGAGCGCACATCGATACCCTTTGCCCGACAGCATTTTTTCAAAATAAGCCATGGCCCGTTTTCCGTAACCTTTATGCCGATGAACGGGTTCAAACCAAATTTTTTCGAGAAAGGGTATCTTGCCCCAAAGTACGTTCCATTCAAGAATGCCTATTTTTCCATCGGCGTTGCAAACAGAAAGCCGAAAAGGGGTGTCGGAGCAGAATTGCAGCATGGCTCAAATCATTTCGTTGTAATCGAGCAGATCTTTCAGCTTTTTATCGCCGCGGGCAAGCGCCGTAACGCCCGTTCTCGCCATCTCGAGGATGCCGTACGGCTTTAACACGCCGATAAATCCGTCCAGCTTGTTCGTGTCTCCCGTGATTTCGAGAACGAGGCTTTCGGGCGAAAGGTCGACGATCTTCGCCTTGTAGACGTCCTTGATCTCGATGATCTCCGAACGCTTTTCGGCGGGTGCGGCTACTTTGATGAGCAGAAGTTCGCGCAGCACCGATTCCTCTTCTTTGGCGATGGCGATCTTCTTTACGTCGATCAGCTTGTCCATCTGCTTCGTCATCTGCGAAAGGATGTAGTCGTCGCCGTTTAAAACGATGGTCATGCGCGACAGGCTCTCGTCTTCGGTCGCGCAAACGCACAGGCTGTCGATATTGAATCCGCGGCGCGCAAACAGCCCCGATATGCGGGTCAGGACGCCGCTTTTATTGGCGACAAGCGCCGTTATGATATATTTTTTCATTTCGCCACCGCCTTATATTTTCGTTATGATGGAATCGAAAGATTTTCCCGGGGCGATCATGGGAAGGACCTTGTCGTCAATGCCGATCTTGCAGTCGACGAGTACGGGGCCCGATTCCGCAAACGCTTTCGCGAGTACCGTTTCGGCGTTTTCGGGCTTATCGAGCACGAATCCCTTCGCCCCGAACGCTTCGGCGAGCTTTACGTAGTCCGTCTTACGGTCGAGCGTGGTCTGCGAATAGCGTTTGCCGTAAAACAGGGTCTGCCATTGGCGCACCATGCCGAGAGTATTGTTGTCCGCGAGCAGGAGGACGAGGGGAAGGCCGTACGTTACCGCCGTGCAGAGTTCGTTGAGGTTCATGTGGAAACTCCCGTCGCCCGTTACGAGGATCGTCTTTTTGCCTGTGCCGACGCACGCGCCGATCGCGGCGCCCATGCCGAAGCCCATCGTTCCCAAGCCGCCGCTCGAAATGAAAGTGCGCGGCTTTTCGAAGGGGTAATACTGCGCGGCCCACATCTGGTGCTGGCCCACGTCCGTCGCGACGGGGTTGCTTTCATCGGCAAAGTTTTTCGCCGCGGCGATGATTTTTTGCGCGGCGGGGAGTTCCGCCGTGTTTTTTTCGTATTCCTTGTAAGCGTTGACCTCTTTCAGCCAGTCTGCGCGATCCGCCTGATCGAGAAGGGGAAGAAGCGTTTTTAAAATTTCGTTGAGGTCCGCCATCACCGAAACGTCCGACTTGACGTTTTTATCGATTTCCGCCGCGTCGATGTCGAACTGGACGATCGTCTTTCTGTCGCGGAATTTCGCACGGTCGCCGGCTACGCGGTCGGAAAAACGCATTCCGCACACGATCACCGTATCGGCGCGCAAAAACGCTTTCGCGCTCGCGTCCGTTCCGTGCATCCCCACAAGCCCTAAAAACTGTGCGTCGGAAGAGGGGAATGCGCCCAAGCCCATAAGGGTGGAAGAGACGGGCGCCTGTATTTTCTTTGCCAGGGCGCGCACGTTTTCGGAAGCGTTCGAACTGATCGCCCCTCCGCCCACAATGATCAGGGGGCGTTTTGCCGAGCGAATCGCTTTTACAGCGTCCGTCAGGCTCTCTTTCGCGACCGGTTTGGGCGTATAGGCGCGGCAGGGCGTTTCTTCATATTCGGCCGTTTCCGTCTGTAAATTTTTGGGGATATCGATAAGGACGGGGCCTTTTCTGCCGGAGTTGGCGATGTAGAAAGCCTCGCGGATCGTATCTGCAAGCTTGTTTACGTCCTTCACGATGTAATTGTGCTTGGTGATGGGCATGGTTATGCCGGCGATGTCCACTTCCTGGAAGCTGTCTCTGCCGAGGTTGGAAACGGTAACGTTTCCGGTAATGGCTACGAGAGGAACGGAATCCATATATGCCGTGGCGATGCCGGTTACGAGGTTCGTTGCGCCCGGCCCGGAAGTGGCGATGCAGACGCCCGTTTTGCCGGTGGCGCGGGCATAGCCGTCCGCCGCGTGCGCCGCGCCCTGTTCGTGCGCGGTGAGTATGTGGCACAATTTGCCGTCGCGGTAGATTGCGTCGTAAATGTCGAGGACGCAGCCGCCGGGGTACCCGAATACGGTATCGACGCCCTGTTCCTGCAAACAGCGGATAAGTATATCTGCGCCGCTGAGTTTCATAAGCTTTGCTCCTTTCACGCATCGAAAGGATCGATGCGTCCGTGAATGATTTGTATTCCTTAATAATAATATTCTATATTTTAAAACAAAAGAGAGGCGCGTGTCAAGTGTTTTATTTTCAGCAACGCTTTTGCGAGGGGGCGGAAATATTTTTATCGTTCGGATAATACGGGAAGAAAAGGAAAGGAAAAAAATAAATGAGCGAATGTGAAAATAATTAAAAAAGTCGGGCAAAAAACAGTTGACAAACGCACCGCAATACTATAAAATTATATAGCATCTTTGCGAAACGTCCGAATTTTCGGGCGGCGCCGGATCGCCGATATCGCGGGGTGGAGCAGTTCGGTAGCTCGTCGGGCTCATAACCCGAAGGTCGCAGGTTCGAATCCTGCCCCCGCAACCAAGTCGGCACAAGGCATTTTTCAAGAATCTGCAAGCCTTGCAAATTTTTTGCCCGTATGCCTGTGCCTCTTTCTTCCAAAAAGTTCTGAAATGTTTTTCGGAACTTATTCGTTTTCCCGATAGGGGAGTTTATGGCGGCGTAGCTTAGTTGGTTATAGCGATCGGTTCATACCCGATAGGTCGTAGGTTCGAATCCCACCGCCGCTACCATGTCGGATTCCGACAAAGAGTGCAAGAAGTTTCTTGCGGATGTCGGTTTCTTCTTTTCCCAAAAGAATTTTGCACGGCAAATTATTTTCGGGAACTTCGGGGCGGCAAGATTTTGCGCCTCATTCTTCCAAAAAGTTTTTGCAGGCTTTTTGGCGCAGGTATGGCGTACATACTTCGCCCTTACGGGCAAATCGGCAATAACCGCAATTGCGGTTTCTATATTTCGAGGCCCCATGGTCAAGCGGTTAAGACATCGCCCTTTCACGGCGGTAACCCGGGTTCGAGTCCCGGTGGGGTCACCAAACGGAAGCGGAAAGGTAAAAAACCTTTCCGCTTCCGTTTTTGTGATGGCAGAGGATCTGAGCGGGCCGCGCGGAGCGCGGGCTGTTCGTGCTCGCAGAGCTTTGCGGCACAGCCGCAAGCCCCCGGTGGGGTCACCAAATGCGAACAAATCCGAACACTCCTGTTCGGGTTTGTTTTTTATGTAATCGCCAAGTTCAGAATCCTCTATTTCTTCAAAGGTGATTTTCTCCTCGCCTTCCTTGTAGTTGCAGGTGATAATTGCGTAATCGTCAAAGAGATACACTTGAATATTCGTTAATTTTCAAATCGCAACACTGCCGCTGTGGACAATTTCAACGGAATATTTACCGTCTGCAAGCCGTCCGTTCGTTCAAACGAGTTTACGCTCTGTAAAAGCATTTCATCCGATATAATTTCTAAAATCTGTAAATCAAACTGCTTTACAATCTTAAACATCGGATATGAAGATATAGATTGGCAAAAATGAAGTGCATTTTATATCAATATATGCTATAATGCTTAATATAACTGTGCATTTTTAGAGGTAATTATGAAAGAACTTAAAGAACTAAATGGCTTTGTTTCCCAAGCGGATATAGAACTCTTGCTTGCAGATAGCAATTGTAACGATCACCCTTTATTATATTATTTATTTGCAGACGTTACAGACAGTACAGGATATTACGGTTATACAAAGGCAAACACTTTCTTTGCTATAAAAAGACTACAATGTTTAGATGCACAGTGGCTTGCGCAACAAAAAAAGAAAGTCTTAGAGAAAGATAGAAACAATGCCTCGGCCGCCTTGGGGGAAATACGTTGTTATGAAAATTTAATAGAGGTTTTTGGAAAAGATAAAGTAAGTATTGTTCATACCGAAAAGAATAAGCAAACCTCTGATATTGCCGTAGAATACTATAGCGAAAAAGTAATAGTCGAAATTAATACTGTACAAATGAATGGTAAAGAAGCTGAAGAGTTAAAAGCTTTTCATAGTTTGAAACCATCGGGGAAAGGCATTCAAATGAGAGAACATGTTTCACATCCGTTTGGTACGAGCATTGGTTGTACAGTAACGGAAAAAGTTATATATAAAATTATTAATATTAAACAACAAAGCTCTCAGTTTTCAGAAGATGAGCCAAGCGTACTTTGGATAGATTTGCAGGATGAAAAAATCAATTTGATATGCGACAGACTTTATAATATTTCACCTGTGTTTACGGGAAAAAATATTGGCGGAGAAGCATTTTTCTCAAATGAATTATGGTATGCACTCTATGCTACAAAAGATATGCCAGTATTTGAAGGAGTTTCTTTAGATTGTAATGAAGGCATAGAATTAAAAGAATTGCCAAGTATGAAATTGGATGGTAAATTTGCTTTGGCTAATTCAACTAAAATAGATGCAGTTGTTTTTAGTGGACCGAACGCAGTAATACTATGCGAAAATCCATTTAGCACTAAACCCTTACCCGCTTGGTTTATTGAAAAGTTGACATCTATGAAATGGTTCAAGTTCGAGTCATCAAGAACTAATTTGCCGTGTAATCAACTAACAAAGCAGTTGGAAATAGATAGAACGATAATTGAGGAATTAGGAAAAAAGAAATTTTATCGTTGGTAAAAAGCAAATACTATATCTTTCTAGCACACTCGAATAACGAAGCCAAAACTTTTGCCTACTATTATTAAGTTGTTCGGATAATTAACACTCGGTTCACTAAACGGAAGCGGAAAGGTAAAAAACCTTTCCGCTTCCGTTTTTGTGATGGCAGAGGATCTGAGCGGGCCGCGCGGAGCGCGGGCTGTTCGTGCTCGCAGAGCTTTGCGGCACAGCCGCAAGCCCCCGGTGGGGTCAGATGAATTGTCAAACTAAGAGCAACACATTGCAAGATTTTCTAAGAACAAATCTTGCGGAGTATGGTGAAGCAAATTTTTTGGCATGGCGTTGATTAACTCCAAGTTTTTTCAGTGTTGCGGGACTGACTTTCGAAAATTTTTTCCCGCTTTGTTTTTAAAGAAAAGCGCCCGTGCGGGGGAAAAGCCCCGCGCGGGCGCTTGGCCGCTGTTCGGCCGCATAGCGGCGGACAAGCCTAATAGGAGGAGAAGACCTGCCGCCGCAGGGGTTATTTACCTTGGGCTTTGTTTCGGCGTTTAAACGCCGAAACAAAGCAGGGGATCATAGGTTCACGCATTTGCGTCGGATACGGTCAAAATCTCGCGCTCGCTCTCTTCGAGCATGACGCCGTTTTCCAAAGTGCCTTCATCCATATTTTGATGCAGAACGATTTGGTTGGGGCAGATGCCGTCCTCACGCATGAACACCGTAAGCGTATGTTCGCCGGCCGTAAGGGTTCCGTCGAACTTCCAGTTTCCGTACTGCCATTTGCCTACGTCGTACGTTCCGGGTGCACTGCAATCGTAGATGATATCGTCGTCGATCATGACGATGCAGTTGTTGTTAACTTTGCTCGTCGCGGTCATCATGACACACAGATAATATTCGCCTTCGTTGGTGATCTTAAATTTGTATTGCAGATAGGGTGAGCCTTTTTCAGGATCGCGGATTTCCGGATATTGTTCCGTCTGCTCCGGATCCACTCGCCATTGTCTGCCGTCGTCGAGGAGACTCTGCATGCCGGTGATGCCGCTGCCGTTGTCGTAAGGTTCCCATTCTTCCAGACCCGTCGGGCCGTTATCGCTGAACGCATACTCGGACTGTTCCGCCGCGGCGACAGTATTGATGACCAAAAGGCCGTCCTTTTCCTGCCAGGCGCCGAACGTCTGATTCTCTTCGAGTTTGACTTCCCACCGCGCGTAGAGCGTAATGTCTCGCGTGGGAATCGTGCTTTCGAAATCGAACTGCGTGCCGCCGCTCGGCTCCGTGAACCAGCCGAGGAAAGTATAGCCTTCGCGGACGGGAGCTGTTTCGGGAGCGGTGATTTTAGAGCCTTTTTCGATTTTCGTTTCGGCAGGCAGATCCGTTACGTCGCCGCCGTCCGCATTCGCGTCGAACGTTACGGTGAATTGGATGACGGGCGCTTCGCCCTCGCCGAGCCACTCGCGGTCGCTTTCCATCAGCATGACGCCGTTTTCCAAACCGGCGCCGCCGTCGTGCTCGTCAAGCCTTCTCAATACGATCTGGTTGGGGCAGATGCCGTCTTCGCGCAAATACATCGTGAGCGTATGTTCGCCCGCCGTAAGATTGAACGCCCAATTCGAGCTGTGCTGCCACCTCGCAAACTGCGCGGAAGTCGGTCCGCCGCCGTCGATGACCGTTCCGTCGATATCGAGGATATGGTTCATATCTTCCTTGCTCGACGCCGTCATCATGACGTAGACGTACCAATTGCCTTCGGACGTGATATTGAACTTATACTGCAGATAGGGGGAACCCTGTTCGGGGTCTTTGATATACGGGCCGTCTTTTCCGCCTTCCGCCACGTCTTCCCACTTTCTGCCCGTGTTGATGATGTTTTTCATGCCCGTGATGCCGTCCTGTTCGAATCTCTCCCATTCATCCGGATTCACGGGGCCGTCGTTATAGTTTGCATACGGCGACTGTTCCATGGCGGCAACGGTATTAATTACGACCTGGCCGTCTTTTTCCAGCCAAGCGCCGTACTCATATTCGGGCGCAGGCTCTTCTTCCTTTTCCCACTGCGCGTAGACGATTGTATCTTTGGTGATGGGGGAGTTGAAATCGAACGGTGTGCCGCCGCTCGGTTCCGTGAACCAGCCGATAAAGCCGTAGCCTTCGCGGACGGGATCGTTTTCGGGTTTGGCAACCGTTTTGCCGCTCTCCACGACCGCCGCGGAAGGCATATCCTTCACTTCGTCGCTTCCCGCGTTCGCGTTAAAAGTTACGTCGTATTCGGTTTCCGGCGTAACCTCTCCGATCTCTTCGCGGTCGCTCTCTTCGAGCATGATGCCGCGCCATGCGTTCGCATCCCAGGTTTCGTAAGACTGACGCAGCGCGACCTGGTTGACGGTAACGCCGTCTTCGCGCACGTATATAG
The DNA here is from genome assembly GCA_944368795.1 of uncultured Clostridia bacterium. GTDB lineage: Bacteria > Bacillota > Clostridia > Christensenellales > Borkfalkiaceae > Borkfalkia. Next base: position 7,981 of record CALVXE010000048.1, read on the forward strand.
TAACGGTATGTTCGCCCGGCGTGAGATCGAATTTCCATTTTTCGCTGTACTGCCAGCGTCCCGTGCCGGAAGAAGTGGGCGATCCGCAGACGACCAGCGTGCCGTCGACGTCGATATGCACCGTATTTCCGCTTCCGTCGGGGCTGGTGATCAAAAGATAAACGTAGTAAGTGCCCGCGTTTTGAATCTTGATTTTATATTGCAGGTAAGGCGCTCCGGTCGCTTCGTCTTTCGCCTGGTCTCCGTTCCACTGTTTTCCTTCGTCGATGAGGTTGTGCATGCCGGTCAGCCAACCGTCCCATGCTCCCCAAACTTCGCCCTGAACAGAGCCGTTGTGGTAACTGGCGTATGCCGACTGTTCCAGCGCCGCTTCCGCAGAGATGACGACCTGGCCGTCTTTTTCCAGCCATGCGCCGCCTTCTTTCAGAGGGATCGAGCATTCGGAAGCATCTTTGCAGACGGGTTTCGTGCCGTTTTTGACAAAGTACGCCATGTTTGCGCCCGCGTCCGTACCTACGATTTCATAACCGGACTGGAAGAAGTGGAATTCGTCTTTCATCAAGCCTTCCGCTTTCAGATCTTCGAGCAGGGTGCTGATCACGGTCGCGTCTTCGCTGTCCGCACAATATTCGATCTGCGCGTTGCGGATCACCGTATAGGCGGCGTTGCGCGATTCGCTGTTGCTGCTGCCGTTGTACGCGCCGATGGGGATGATAAAGAACTGATCCGCCCCGATGTCCTCTTTGAATCCCTGCACGATGCCGTCGAGCGCGGCGGTGTAATCTTCCGCGGTGATGTTTCTGTCTCCGTCCGATTCGCCCTGCAGCCACACGACGTACACGTTGCCCAGCGTCAGGTTTGTAGTATCTTCGTTCTCGGTCAAATATTCTTTGGCGAGATTCATGCGCGCCACCGCATCGTTGTATGCGGCGCCGTCCGCGGCAAAGAAGCTGATCGGCTCGCCGCCCTTGGAACAGGATACGGCGACGATCGGGGTATTTGTCTGCGCGTAATAACTTTCGCAGAAGGCGGAAACCAAGGAGCCCGTCTTTTTGCTCTCGCTCACGCCGCTCGCCGAATTGTTTTCATTGACGCCGAACGGCTCTTTGACGGGATACAGCTGCGTCGGGTCGGAAATCGCGCGGAATTCGTAGGCGTGGCCGCTTTCGACCTGCGTAGCCGTTTCCGCCGCGCCGCGGCCCGCCATGTTCGACTGGCCGATGAACAGAACGAGGTCTGCTTCCGTCTTTTCGGCGGGGAGGTCGACGGACCATTGCGCATAGATGGTCGTATTTTGTGTGATGGGCGTGTCGAAGTCAAATTCTTCGCCGCCGCTTGCCTGCGTGAACCAGCCTTCGAAGGTATACCCTTCGCGGACGGGATCGGTTGCGGGTTTGGTTACTTTCTGTCCGCTTTCCAGCGTTACCGTCGCGGGCATGTTCTCGATATTTTCGCTCCCGACGTCTCCTGCGGAGAATACCACGCTGCAGTCGCCGCTGAGGTCGCGCACGGCTTCCGCCGCCAGATTCGCCAGGAATTGGTTGCCTGCGGTTCCGAAATGGACGTTGTCGACGGTGCCGTTGTCTTTCTTATAAAGATCTTCGTAATTGTCTTCGGCGAGAAATGCGTCGCGTACGTCGAGCAGTTTTACGCCCATTTCCGCCGCGATCTCGCGCTGCAAAGGCACGATGTAATCGGTGAGGTCGTCTTTGTCGATACCAAAATCATTTTTGTCTAAAACCGGGGGAGCGGTCATAAAGATCACCGTAACCTCGGGGTTTTGATCCTGATACGAATCGATCAGCTCGATCAGCATCTCTTCGAATACGTTTTGCGCGTTCGCCCAATCCTGCGCGTCGTTGGTGCCCAGCATCATGAGCACGACGTCCGGATCGAAATCCAAGCTGTCTTGGTAAGCGTTGAAAGTCGTGTATGCCTTGTTGTCCGACGGGTAACCGGTTACCGTAGAGCCGCTCCGCCCGAAGTTTTCGACGTCGTAGCGGCTGCCGAGAACGCTTTGCAGTTCTGCGGGATATCCGCCCGCCGTCAGGCTGTCGCCCACGCAGGCGACGCGCACCGGATCCTGTTCGGTGGGAACGAGCGTTTTCCACCACTGTGCATAGACGGTCGTGTTTTCGGTTATCGCCGCGTCAAAATCGAATACCCGGCCGCCTTGATCGGCCCGGAACCAGCCGCGGAAGGTGTAACCATCGCGGGAAGGATCGGACGAAGGTTTCGCGATTTTTTCTCCGCTCTTTACCGTCGCGGTTGAAGGAACGCCCGAAACGTTATCCGCGTTTCCGTCAAAGGTTACGGTATAATAGGTAACGATGGGGGTATCGGGGTCGGATTCGGTCCACTGCGCGTAGATGGTCGTGTTTTGCGTGATCGCCGAATCGAAGTCGAACGCTTCGCCTCCGGTCGCGGCAGT
>CALVXE010000049.1 GCA_944368795.1 uncultured Clostridia bacterium
TTCACTGCGGGTCGCCTTCTCCGTCAACGCTCCCATGCAAGTCGCCGTAGAGGGACTTGGCAGAAAGGAAACTTTCTGCGGATACGGCCCCGAACAGGGGTACGATTTTTTGCGGGAGAGCATACGCGGCTATTATGCGCGGCGGGGCATCGCGTTGGATGCGAACGAGATCTTTGTATCGGACGGGGCGAAGAGCGATCTCGGCAACATTCTCGATCTTTTCGATGTCGAAAATACCGTGCTCGTGCCCGACCCGGTTTATCCCGTCTATGTAGATACGAACGTGATGGCGGGGCGGCGTATCATATTCGCCGACGCGTCGAAAGAGAACGGTTTTCTTCCCATGCCGGACGAGGCGGTCGAGGCGGATATTATCTACATCTGTTCGCCGAACAACCCGACGGGCGCGGCATATACGCGCGAACAGCTGCAAAGCTGGGTCGATTATGCGAACAGGCGCGGGGCGGTGATTTTGTACGATGCCGCATACGAATGTTTTGTGCGCGGCAGTGAAGCGGCGCGCAGCATTTTTGAGATCGAAGGCGCAAAGGAATGCGCGATTGAATTTTGTTCCTTTTCCAAAACGGCGGGGTTTACCGGCACGCGGTGCGGCTATACCGTAGTCCCGAACGCCCTGAAAAGGGCGGGGCTTTCCCTCAATAAGATGTGGCTCCGCCGCCAGACGACCAAGTTCAACGGAGTCTCGTACATTGTGCAGCGGGGGGCTTCGGCGGTATTTACGGAAGAAGGAGAAAGGCAGATACAGCAAAATTTGGAGGTGTACCGCCGCAACGCGAAGAGGCTGAGCGATTGCCTCGACGGGCTCGGCATATGGTATACGGGCGGGAAAAATTCCCCGTACGTTTGGTTCAGATGTCCCGACTTTGCAGACAGCTGGGCATTTTTCGATCATCTTCTGCATGAGGCGAACGTCGTGGGGACGCCGGGCTGCGGCTTCGGCAAAAACGGGCAGGGGTATTTTCGTCTTACCGCCTTTGCGAGCGAAGAAACGACGGAAGAAGCGGCCGAACGCATCCGTGCGCTGTACCGAAGCTAAGGTCTGAAAGGAAGCGCGTCCGGATCAGTGCGGAACTTTGCGAAAGACAGGCTTTATTACAAACTTAAAAACAGGGCGAAGCCGTTTCGGCTTCGCCCTGTTGCGCTGTTTAGAAGTTATAGAACGGCTACAGTGATCGCCGCGACCGCCGCTCCCGCCGCGAGAGGCAAGGCAATGGATAGTATATCCGCAAGTTTCAGGCGGAAGGAACGCCGATAGGCAAAGAAGGCGACCAGCCCGGCAATGAGTAAGAGGACGAGGACCACCGCCGCAGAAGCCTGAAAAGCGCCGCCGCCCGTCGCGCAGCAGGCTCCGAAGAACAGATATGCGGGAATCAGCACTCTGTACCCGAAAAAGGAGTCGGAAAGCTGGCCTGCATTTTCCGCCCTGTGTTCCTTAGCCGTAAAGAAAAGCCCGAAATATGCCAGAACTCCTTCGGCGGCCGCAAGGGTATACAGGACCGCGGGGTTTTGTATAGAAACGGCGTTTCCGCAAATCGCGCTGTCAAAGCCTGCAAACAGCCAGCACAAGGGGCCGAAGGTGATATAATTTGTAGGATTGGTCAGCGCGGACGGCAAATCAGTTTGAAAATTTAACGACAGATACAGGAAGGGCATGGCGAGCAGAAATGCCCCGACGAGCATGAAAAGGATGCCGTCTCCCACCGTATTGGCGCGGGTATACAAAAAAGCATTGACGCCGAACAGTAAGACCCCGAGAGGAACAGATGCGAAAAACAGGGGGACGTAATAGGAGAGGCGGAAAAGGTTTTCGCTGCAAGCAATGATGGTAAATCCGATCCAGTAAGAAACGGCGTACGGAATAAACACGAGCGCAAGGCCCGCGGCGGTGCGGCCGAACAGCAGCGTTTCCCGTTTGATCGGGAGGGAATACCACAGGTCGACGCTCCGCTTCTTCATGCGGTAGGAATATTGCATGACGGGTACGGCGGTACACAGCACGCATAAAATCGCCGCAGGGATAAACAACAGGGAATTAACCGGATATTCTATCCGATCAAAAGCTTCGCCGAATTCGTCGATGGGAAAGAGCCGAAAGCTGATAAAATCGGTCGTCAGTGCGCATACGGCAAAGAGCACCGTCGCGATTGCCGTAAAAATACACAGGGGCAGAAGCAAACGTTTGAATTCGTATGCGAAAAACTTTTTCATTTTTGCCTCCTGTCCGTTTCCGCGAGGAAAAATTCTTCGAAATCGATGGGTATCTCTTCCGCAAACAGCGGAGACAGTGCCTCGATCTGTCCGCGTATGGTTTCGGCGTCTCCGCGGGCGATCACCTGAACGATCCTGCACTGCCTTTCGAACGCGACGCATTCGAAAGGCAGATCGCTTTTTCCGATCTCTCGGTCGAACGCCGCTTGGAATTTATGGATGGAGGCAAGGCTGTCCTGCAGGTTTCCGCACAGTTCGGCTTTTCCGTCGCCGAGCAAAGCGAAATCGGTGCAGATATCGGTCAGTTCCCGCAGGGAGTGCGAAGCGATCACCGCCGTGCTTCCGTTTTCCGTCAGATCGATCAGCGCGCGCTTGAATTCCAGTCTCGCTTGCGGGTCCAGGCCGTCGAACGCCTCGTCCAAAAGCAGGTACTTCGGCCTGCATGCCAGTGCAAGGGATAGGAATATCTGCCGCCGCATTCCTTTGGAAAAATTGCGCACGGGCGCGTTTCTATCCAAATCGAACAGGGTACAGCGGCTTTCGAAGGCGTTTTCGTCGAAGTCCGCGTAAAAAGCCTTGTACAGATCGGCAAGCTGCTTTCCCGTCGTTCCGGAAGAGTAAAACGGCTCGTCCGGCAGAAAAAAGATGTTCTTCTTTACCGCAATATTTTCGTAAACGGGTTCTCCGTCGTACAGGATCTCGCCGCCGTCCGCGCGCAAAACGCCGGCCATCAGGCGGAGCAGGGTAGATTTTCCCGCACCGTTCACGCCGACCGCGCCGAATACGCTTCCGTCCGGCACGGCAACCGTCAGTCCGTGCAGGGCCGACCGCTCTCCGTAATTCTTTTTGATGTTTTTCAGTTCGATCATTTTCCGTCCTCCTCGCCGTACACTTTTTGTACGAGCCTTTCGATCTCTCCGCGCGTCAATCCTGCGCCTTTCATGGCGGCGATCTGCCGTTCGGCCTCGATTATTGCATGGCTTTGTCCGCCGGCGGCGCATACAAACACTCCCTTTTTCGGGAGAGTCCGCACCAGTCCGCGCTTTTCCAATTCGGAAAAGGCTCTCTCCACCGTGTTCGGGTTTATACCGAGCTGCGCGGCGAGCGCGCGGCAAGAGGGCAGCTTTTCCCCCTCGCGCAAAGCTCCGAACCGGATATATTTTTCGTATTCTTCCGCGATCTCTTCGCTGATGTTTTTGTGCCCGCGCAGCCGTATTTCCATCATGGCTCTCCGATTTCTGTATTTACTGTATTATCTGTATTAACTGTATTAAGTATAGCGCAATCATTTGCGCTTGTCAACCCTTTCGGAAAAAATTTTTATAAAAAAAGCGGAGCGCTTTTTCGCGCTCCGCCCGACGGCGAAAAATTAGTCCGCACAGAAAACAGGTGCAATAAAAATTTATTCCTTGCTGCTTTCTTCGGGAAAAAGTTTTTTGATCATCTGATTCACGTACTGAACGGGGATCAAACGGATCTTATCTTCAAATTTTTTTACGCTCTTGAAGTTTTTGGCGGGAAAAACGACGCTTTGAAAGCCCATTTTGATGCATTCGTTCACCCGTTTTTCCGCATAGGAAACGCCGCGCACTTCCCCGGTCAGTCCGACTTCGCCGAATACGGCGGTATATTTATCGATGGGGCGGTTTTTATGTCCGCCGGCGAGCGCCGCGCAGACGGCGAGGTCTACGGCTGGCTCGTTCAATCGTATTCCGCCCATTGCGTTCAGGTAAACGTCCTGGTTGAAGAAGGGGAGCCCGCACCGCTTTTCAAGCACGGCGATGAGCAGGGCAAGTTTATTGTAATCGATGCCGAGCGGCATGCGCCGGGGCAGTCCGTATGCGGTCTTTGCCATCAGCGTCTGTATCTCGACCATCATGCAGCGGTTGCCCGTTTCCGAAGGAGTAACGCAGCTGCCCGCCGCTTCACCGCGGTTTTCGGAGAGGAAAACCCCCGAATAGTCGGTTACGCCGAAGATGCCTTCCCCCGTCATTTCAAAAACGCCCACTTCCTGTACCGAACCGAATCGGTTTTTTACGGCGCGCAGGATCTTGTAATTGTCCTCCTTTTCTCCCTCGAAATACAAGACGGTATCCATGATGTGCTCGAGCACTTTCGGTCCGGCGAGCGAGCCTTCTTTGGTTACGTGTCCGACGATAAAAAAGGTGATGCCGCGGCTTTTGGCGATGCGCTGCAGTTTGCCCGCGCATTCGCGCACTTGGCCGACGGATCCCGCCGCCGAAGACATTTCGCTCGTATAAACAGCCTGAATCGAGTCGATAACGACAAATTTTTCGTCGCCGATCGCCTCTTCGATGTCTTCCAGGCAGGTCTCGTTGAGCAGCAGCAGGTTGGAAGAATCGAGCTTCAGGCGCGAACAGCGCATTTTCACTTGCGAACAGCTTTCTTCCGCGGAAACGTACAGCACTTTTTCTCTTTTGGAGAGGTGGGCGGAAACTTCTGTGAGCAAGGTGCTCTTGCCGATGCCGGGGTCGCCGCCGATCAGCACGAGCGAACCGGGTACGATGCCGCCGCCGAGCACGGTATCCAGTTCGGAAATGCCTGAAGAGACGCGGGCAAACTTTTCTTCATGCACTTCGGAAAGGGGAACGGGCCGCCTTGCCGAAGCGGAGCGCTCGCGCTTCGGCTGTTTTTGCAAAACGGGCGCCTCGGCGATCTCTTCGACGAGGGTGCCGAATTTCCCGCAGGAAGGGCACCTTCCGAGCCATTGCGGGCTTTGCGCTCCGCACTCGGAACATATGTAAACGGATTTCGATTTAGCCATAATTGTTATTCCTTTTCGGGTTGCGGAAAGTTCTGTGTGCCCGCTTTAAGGGCGGAAGTCTTTCGGAGGACGATGTTGAGGCAGGGAAAGATACCGGTTAATACCAAATTCGTCCGTCACGATTGCGGCGAGAGGGCTCCACGGAAGTTCGCCCGGTTCAAGTTTGACCCGTCCGTTTTCGCGCAACACCATAAATGCGTTTTCCAGCTGTTCTTTCGTTTCAAAAGTAAAACCAAGTTCTACGGGACAGCCGTTTGCCTGTTCGCCCGATTCGCTCACGCAAAACAATTCCCCCTCGCCGTCGTACAGTTCGCTGTGAAAGTAAGTGCCGTCGTCGTTTAAAACGTGGTAGCCGAGCCGCAAAGAAAAGGCTTTTATATATTTTTGTACTGCCTGTACGCTGTTTTTTACATACAGTCCGATACCTAAACGCATAGGTTCCTGATCTCCCTCCTTTTCAGTAAATTTGTTTTTTATACAAAAGAACATTTGCGATCACCGTGATCCCTTCGCCGCGTCCGAGGTAGCCGAGTCCTTCGTTCGTTCCGGCGGAAATGCCGACTGCTGTTTCCGAAATGCGCAGCACGTCCGCAAGATTTTGTTTCATTTTCGCGATATGGGGGGCGAGCTTCGGCGCCTCGGCGACGATCGCCGCCGAGATATTTCCCACGCAATACCCCTCGTTTTCGATCAGTTCGCGCACTTTTGCGAGCATAGTCAAACTGTCGGCTCCCTTGTATTGCGGGTCGGTATCGGGGAAGTAGTGCCCGATGTCCGCCAGTCCCGCCGCCGAAAGCAGGGCGTCCATCACGGCGTGGCATAACACGTCTCCGTCGCTGTGGGCGGAAAGTTTGCGCCCGTGCGGAATGCGTACGCCGCCGAGGACGATGAAAGGTTCTTCTTTACCGCTGTTCGGGCCGACGACGCCCCGCTGTTTTGTTTCCGCCACTGCAAACGCGTGCGTATCGACGCCGATTCCCGTGCGCGTTTCCTGCATCGCAAAATCCTCCCGAAACGTAAGTTTAATATTGGATCGCTCGCCGATGAATAAGAAGGGCGGGGCGACGTATTTCGCGTACACGCCCGAATCGTCGGTAAATTCATCTTCGGCGGTGATCTTCCGATAGGCAGCTAAAAGTTCAGTAAAACCGAATCCCTGCGGCGTCTGCAGCGTATACGCCGTTTCGCGGTCGTAGCGGCCGGCGATCATTCCGCTCTGCGCCCGGATCAGGGTATCCGTGCAGGGCAGGGCGCATACGGCGCTTCCGTGCGAGCGCATCGTTCGGATGCAGTTGTCGATTATTTTTTGCGAAACATACGGGCGCGCCGCGTCGTGTACAAGCACATAGTCGGGGGGGCAGGGGAGCGCTGCAAGCGCATCGAGGGCGTTTTTTACCGATTCGGTGCGCGTCTTGCCGCCCGAAACGAGCCGAATATTTTTAAACGGGGCGAGCTCACGCGAAATTTCTTCGCGGTCCGCGCCGTTGACGCATACAAACACGCCTGCAACCGCTTCGTTTCGGGCAAAAGCGGATACGGTCCGCGCGAGTACGGAAACGCCGCCGATTTTTTGCAGTATTTTATTGTTGGAAAACCCCGCGCGCGTGCCTGTGCCCGCCGCGGGTATAACAGCGATGATTTTCATGGTTTCCTCTTTTTATAGCGAGCATTCCAATTGGCGGTCAAACGGCTCTCGGCGGACGTGTTCTTCGTTGCGTTCGCGCGCGTCGCAGCAGCCCATGGCCAGGTAAAATGCCTGGCTTTCTGCAGCGGAATGGGAGGAAATATACAGCTTTTCGGCTCCCTGCGCTTTCGCCCATGCTTTTGCCGACAGAAACAATTGCGTTCCGATCCCTTTGCCGCGCAGCTCTTCCGAAACGTGAAGGGCGGTCAGATCGCGGTACGCGCCGTTTTTGCCGAAGGGCTTGCTTTCGACGGAGGCAAAGCCTTTCAGTTCACCGTCGGCAAAGGCGCCGAATACGGCGCCGCCCGTTTGCAGCGTATTGCGCAGGCATTTAACCAAAAAGGCGTAATCCTCTTCGCTCCAATCGTCGATAAAGGGCGCGTCCGCTTCCCTCCATGCCCCGTCTATGCGGCGAAGGCAACGTTTCACGACTTGCCGACGATTGAAGTTTGCAAACAATCCGCGGCAAATTTCGCATTCGGCGATGCGGCGATAGACGATTTTATTCTTCGATGATTTCATACAGCGCCGCCGCCTCGTCCTTTTTGACTGTCTCTTTGAGGGCGAGGACGCGGAATTTCAGCGAACCCGCCGAAAATTTCAGCTCGACTTCGTCTCCGATTTTGAGCGCGTATGCAGGCTTTACTTCGCGGCCGTTCACGCTCACTTTTCCCGCTTTGCAGGCGTCGCCCGCAACCGTCCGCCGCTTCAATATGCGCGAAACTTTCAAAAATTTGTCGATCCTCATATCTGCACTCCCTGCCGAAATTTGGTTTCGGGGCGAGAACGCGCTCCGGCATTTTCGCGCCGATTTTCAGTTTATTTGTCGAATGCGCGAAAATTTTACCTTTTTTCGGAAAAAAGAAAAGCCAACCGTTAAAAAGCAGTTGACATTTTTTTTAAATTTTTATATAATATCAAACTGTATCATTATGGAATATAATGTGGTTTTTACCCTTTTTATCCTTTTGCAGGGGTAAAAAACGGGAAAACGGGCGGCCTTTTATAATAATATGGTATAAATATTAAAGAGCGCGCCGTCCTGAATCGTTCCCGTACATTATACAGCAAAATTCCAAAGTTGTAAAGAGGCGGAGGATAAATGAGCGAAAAAATTTTTTTCGCGTCTGCCGGGAACGCACCGAGGTTTTTCGCAGCCATGAACGAAATTTTTAAGGAGCATGCGTTTTGATGAATTTACCTATTCAAAAGTACGGCAAAACAGAGAGACGGAAATTCGGCAAGATCAACGAGGTGATCGAGATCCCCGACCTCGTCGAGATCCAAAAAGATTCGTATCGGTCTTTTATCGAAGAGGGTATCGGCGAAGTGTTCGAGGATTTTTCTCCCATTACCGATTATTCCGACCACTTTGAGTTGTATTTCCTCGACCATGAATTCGGCACGAAACCCAAATACGACGAAAAGGAATGCAGAAACCGCGACGCTACCTACGCGCTTCCCCTCCGCGTAAAAGTCCGCCTCGTGAACAAAGTCAAGGAAGAAGTGATCGACCAAGACGTATTCATGGGCGATTTCCCGCTGATGACCGAAAACGGCTCCTTTATCATCAACGGTGCGGAACGCGTTATCGTATCGCAGCTCGTGCGCTCTCCGGGCGCATATAACGAGTCGGAAAAGGACAAGACCGGCCGCGAGATGTTCAAAACTACGGTCATTCCCAACCGCGGCGCCTGGCTGGAGTTCGAGCAGGATTCGCAGGGCGTGATGTGGGTGCACGTCGACAGAAAGAGAAAGATCTGCGCGACGGTGCTTTTGCGCGCGCTCGGCTTCGGGTCGGACGTCGCCATCACCGACATTTTCGGCAACGACCGGATGATCGCCGCGACCATCGAAAAGGATACCGCCAAAAGCGAGCAGGACGGCTTGATCGAGCTGTACAGAAGGCTTCGCCCCGGCGAAGTGCCGACGGATGATTCCGTGCGACAGCATCTGCATAATCTCTTTTTCGATCCCCGCCGCTACGACGTGGTAAAGGTAGGGCGCTATAAGTTCAACAAAAAACTCAACATCGCTTACCGCCTGCCCGGCTGTGTTTCCGCGGAAGATATTTTCAATCCCGAAACGGGCGAGATCATCGTTTCGAAAGAGGAAAAGATCACCGAAGAAAAGGCGTTCGAAATCCAGAATGCCGGCATCAACGTCGTCGAAGTCATCGTCTCCGACGAACGGGCGGGACGCATCAAGCACCGCGTGATCGGCAACAATACCGTCGATTTCAAGGCGGTTTCGGATAAGAATCCGAAGAGCTTCGGCCTTCTTCCCACGATCTATTATCCGAATTTTGTATTTTCGAAAGAGATCGCCGCTGCCTGCGACAATGCGGATGTCGAAACGGTAGCCGAACACTATCTCGACAGGATCAACCAGGTTTATTTCACCGTTGAGACAAAAAAGACGGACGACGAAAAGGCGGAAGAGCGCAAGAACCGCGAGAAGAGAAGGGAAAACCGCATCAAGTTCGTTGAGGCCTGCAAACTTTTCCACGAAATTCTCGGCCGCGCCGAAGTGAGCATCACTCCCGAAGAAAAGAAGGTCATCCGTCCTCTCGTCGATAAACTCAACCACAGGCACATTACGGTAGACGACGTCATAGCGGCTATTTCGACCAATCTCGATCTCCGCTACGGCATCGGCACCATCGACAACATCGACCACCTCGGCAACCGCCGCGTGCGCAGCGTGGGCGAACTTTTGCAGAACCAGCTGCGCGTGGGCATCGCGCGCCTTGAAAGGCTCATCAAAGAGCGCATGGCGACGCAGGATCCCAACGAAGTCACCCCTTCGGGGCTGATCAACGTGCGCCCCGTTTCGGCGGTCATCCGCGAATTTTTCGGATCTTCGCAGCTGTCGCAGTTCATGGACCAGACCAACCCGATCGCAGAGCTCACGCACAAGCGCAAGCTCTCCGCGCTCGGCCCCGGAGGACTCAACCGCGACCGCGCCACCTTCGACGTGCGCGACGTGCACCACAGCCATTACGGCCGCATGTGCCCGATAGAGACGCCCGAAGGACAGAACATAGGCCTTATCTCTTCGCTCGCCACCTTTGCAAAAGTCAACGAGTACGGCTTCATCATGAGTCCGTACAGAAGGGTGCAGAAGGAGTTCGACGAGAACGGGAAGTGCGTGCTCGTGCGCGTCACGAACGACGTCGATTATCTCACTGCTGACGAAGAGGACAAATACGTCGTCGCGCAGGCGAACGAGCCGCTCAACGAAGACGGCACGTTCGTAAACGAACGCATTTCCTGCCGCCGCCGGGCGGAC
>CALVXE010000050.1 GCA_944368795.1 uncultured Clostridia bacterium
GAGCGAGAGGACGAACACGAAGCTGAGCAGCACCCATAGGAACTTCTTTGCTTTCATAAACATCTCCTCCTATTTTCGTATGCGCATATGTGCGCATACGGTCGATTCTTTGCTATTATACTATCTGTTTGTGAAAAGTCAACTTTACGGCGCTGAACTTATAAAAATTTTATAAAACTATCGTATTGTTCATTTTTCGTACAAAATTTACAGCAAAAAAACACAAAACCCCGCATACGTATGCGGGGTTTTGCGGACAAGCTATATTTTCTCCGAAAAACTGATAAAATTATTTACAATGAAACAGCCTTAATATGCCCGTGCGAACAACACGACGTGCTTTGCCTCTTTGCCGCAGCAGACGCATTTTTCGGCATGCTCGCCCTCGGCGATGACCCGCGCGGAAGCGGCTGTCTGTTCCTTGATCTTATCTTCGCATTCGCGGCAGCCGCACCACCCCGCCTTGACAAAGTTTCCGCCCTCGACGCCCTTCAAAAGTTCGTCTACGTTCTCCGCAGAAACGACGCGCTCTTCCTTGCGCTTTTTGGCCATATCGAAAAGGTTCTGCTGAACCTCCGCGAGCAGCTTCTGAACCGCCTCCGCCGCGTTTGCGAGGGGCGCTTCCGTCTTTTCGTGCGTATCGCGGCGGACGAGCACCATTTTGCCCGCCTCGATGTCGCGAGGACCGAGTTCGACGCGCACGGGCACGCCCTTCATTTCCCATTCGTTGAATTTCCAGCCGGGGCTGTTTTCGGTCATATCGCAGTCGGCGCGGATACCCGCCGCGAGCAGTTTCGCTTTCAGATCGGCGGCCGCTTCGAGCACGCCCTCCTTCTTCGCCGCGATGGGCACGATGATCGCCTGCACCGGCGCGACGACGGGAGGCAGCACCAAGCCGCGCTGATCGCCGTGCGCCATGATGAGCGCTCCGATGAGGCGGGTGGAAACGCCCCAGGACGTCGTATAGGCATATTTATGCGTGCCGTCTTTATCCAAAAACTGAATGTCGAACGCCTTGGCAAAATTCTGCCCCAAATAGTGCGATGTGCCCGCCTGCAGGCTCTTGCCGTCGTGCATCATCGCCTCCATCCCGAAGGTCGCGACGGCGCCGGCAAACTTTTCCTTTTCCGTCTTTCTGCCCGTGAACACGGGGATGGCGAGGCAGGTTTCCGCAAATTCCTTGTAAACGCCGAGCATTTTCATCGTCTCTTCCATCGCCTCTTCCTCGGTGGCGTGGGCGGTGTGGCCTTCCTGCCACAAAAACTCGCTCGTACGAAGGAAAGGACGGGTGGTCTTTTCCCAACGCATCACGTTCGCCCACTGGTTGATGAGGATGGGCAGATCGCGGTAGGATTGCAGCCACTTGGAATACATTTCGCCGAAGATGGTTTCGCTGGTCGGGCGGATGACGAGCGGTTCCGCGAGCGTTTCGCCGCCGCCGACCGTAACGACCGCCACTTCGGGCGCGAAGCCCTCGACGTGTTCCGCCTCGCGCGTCATATAGCTGTACGGAATGAGCAGCGGGAAATAAGCGTTCTGATGCCCCGTGGCTTTAATGCGCGCGTCCAACTCCTTCTGGATGTTTTCCCAAATGGCGTAGCCGTACGGGCGGATGACCATCGTGCCCTTGACGGGGCCGTAATCGACGAGTTTGGTCTTGACGACCACGTCGGTATACCAACGGGGAAAATCCGTTTCGATGTCCGCGATCTGATTGACGAACTGATTGTCCTTTGCCATAATTACCTCGACTTTAAAACACTGTTTTGTGTTAGTATATCATATTTTTCCGCGTTCCGCAATTCATTTTATAAGGCGAAACGGCCGATTTGCCGAAAAGAGCTCAATCGCGGCGAAGTTCTTCCGTTTTCCAAATGACGGCGACGGCGCCCGGCCCCACGTGCGAACCGATGACCGGCCCCATGATGGTTACGTCGGGACGGAAATTCCAGCGCTTTTCGATCATTTCGGCGAGGACTTCGGCCTCTTTTTCCGCGTCGGTATGCACGATCCAAATCATGCGGTTTTCTTCCTGCGGATTGATTTTTTCCATTTTTTCGAGCGCATACGCGAAGGCTTTTTTCATCCCCTTGCACTTTTCCACGACCGTGAGTTTGCCTTCATCGGTAAAGGAAAGGACGGGTTTGATCTTCAAAAGCGACCCCGCTGCGGCGGCAACGGCGGAAACTCTGCCGCCCCGCTTCAGATAATACAGATCGTTCGCGACGATGACGTACTGGATATGGAAGGGCATGCCCTTGACTTCGGCGTATGTCTCTTCGGCGCTCTTGCCCTCGGCGCGCATGCGCACCGCCGCCTTGACGAGCGCGCCCTGCCCGATCGTCGCGGCATACGAATCGACGGCAAAGATGCGGCAGTCCGGATATTGCTTCATGACGTCCGCCGCCGCCTCCTTCGCCACGTTCGCCGTGGGCGAAAGGCCGCTCGAAAGGCTGAAATGCAGCACGTTTTTTGCGCCCGCTTCCGCCAGCGCCTGAAAATGTTCGAAATGGCTCTCGTAATTGAGCATCGAGGTGCGCGAAAAAGCGCCCTCCCGCAGCTGTTTATAAAAATCGACGTATTGGGAATACTCCGTAAAGGAATCGACTCCCTCCTGCAGGGCGCCGTCCTTTTCGACGGTGTAGCGCAGGCTGACGATGCGGATGTCGTTTTCCTTGACGTAATCGGCGTACAGGTCGCACGTCGAGTCGCTCGATATAATAAATCCTTCCACTCTTTTTCTCTCCTTTGTGTATCTATACCGCATACCTTCGCGAGGGCAGAAAATCGGCGCGCCGAAAATTCGGTACGCCGAGATATCTGCGTATTCTGTGTGTGCGGCGATCAGTCGTTGCGCTCTTCCTTCGTTTTCCACAATACGGCGACGGCGCCCGGACCGACGTGCGTGCCGATGACCGGCCCCATAATGCTGACTTCGGGCGCGAAGCCCCAGCGTTCTTGGATCTTTTCCGCCAGTTCGTTCGCCTCTTTTTCCGCATCGGTATGTACGACGTGGATGACGCGGCCCTCCTCTACGGGGTTCAGACGTTCCATCTTTTCGAGCGCGTATGCGAATACCTTCTTCATCCCGCGCACCTTATCGACGACGGAAAGCTTTCCTTCCCGCGTGAACGTGAGGATGGGTTTTACGCCGAGCGCGGAGCCCACGATCGCGGACGCCGCCGAGACCCTGCCGCCCCGCTGCAGATAGAACAGATCGTTCGCCGCGATCACGTACTGCAGATGCAGAGGGAGTTTGGATACGACGTCGTACGCTTCCTGTATGGTTTTGCCCGCATCGCGCAGGCGCACCGCTTCGTACACCAGTTCGCCCTGCCCGATCGTAGCCGCGAGGGAGTCGACGGGAACGAGATTGAAGGACGGGTATTCCTTTTTGACGTCCGCCGCCGCCTGCCGCGCCACGTTGATGGTGGACGCCAGGCCTGTGGAGATGGTAAAATGAAGGACGTCTTCCGCGCCCTCTTCCGCCATCTTTTTAAAATGGTTGTAGTGGCTCTCGTAATTGAGCATCGAGGTGCGCGCCGTGGCCTTCGCGCGAAGCTGCGCGAAGAAATCGACGTACTGCGAATAGTCGGTAAAATTGTCGAGATACTCGGTCATGACGCCGTTCTTTTCGATCGTAAACGTCAAGGGAGCGAGGCGGACGTCGTGTTCGCGAACGTAATCCGCATACAGATCTGCCGTGGAATCGGTCGACACGATAAACTTTTGCATTTATTTTCCCTGTTTCCTTTTTTTCCGGACGGCCCGCCCTGCACCAGGCGGCCCGACCGCTTTTTATGATTATACCACACGGCGGCGTTTTTGTAAATTAACTTTGACAATCTTGCGCCGATTTTTTTGACGCGCGGATAATTGCCGCGGAAATGTTTGTTTTTATAAAAAATCGCGCGTTTTTTACGAAAATAACTTGAAAAACGGGGCACGATGAAGTATAATGAATCTTGTGAAAACAGATGCGGAGGCGAGAATGGAGCGAAAAGACTGGATGCAGCTGAAAAGCGGCACGGATGTGCGCGGCACTGCCGTCGAAGGCGTTGCCGGCGAACCCGTGGATCTGACGGACGAGGCCGTCGAAGGGATCGTGAAGGCGTTCTGCTACCGACTGGCAAGCGGGGCGGGAAAGAAAAAACTGACCGTCGCGGTCGGGCACGATTCGCGCATTTCCGCGCAGCGCATTTCCGACTGCGTTGTCCGCGCGGTTACGCAAAGCGGGTGCGACGCCCTGTTTACGGGGCTTTCTTCGACGCCGTCGATGTTCATGCTGCTGCAGGAAAAGGATTTCGGAGCGGACGCTTCGATCATGATCACGGCGAGCCACATGCCCTACAATAAAAACGGGCTGAAATTCTTTTTGCCTTCGGGCGGGCTGGAAGGAAAGGACATCTCGGAAATTTTGCAGCTTGCAAGCGAGGGAAAGGCCGTTTCCGGCAGCGGTGAATGCAGAAAGGCGGAATATATCGGCCGATATGCGGAAAACCTCGTGCGGTTCGTGCGGGAAAAGACGGGCGAAGAACGGCCGCTTGCGGGAAAGAAAATCGTTGTGGACGCCGGCAACGGCGCGGGCGGATTTTATGTGGACAAAGTGCTGAAACCGCTCGGCGCGGATACTTCCGGCAGTCAGTTTTTGCAGCCGGACGGGCGGTTCCCCAACCATATCCCCAACCCGGAAAACCAAGAGGCGATGCGGTCGGTATGCGAACGGGTCAAGAGCACGGGCGCAGACTTCGGCATCATCTTCGATACCGACGTGGACCGCGCGGGCGCGGTGGACAGAAACGGCGAAGAGATCAACCGCAATCGGCTGATCGCCCTGATTTCGGCGATCCTGCTGCGCGAAGATCCGGGGGCGACCATCGTAACCGATTCGGTAACTTCGAGCGGGCTGGCGAAATTTATCGAAAGCCGCGGGGGAAAACACTGCCGCTATAAGCGCGGCTATAAAAACGTGATCGACAAGGCGAAGGAACTCAATGCCGAAGGGACCGACGCGCCTCTCGCCATAGAGACGAGCGGGCACGCGGCCCTGCGCGAAAACTATTTTCTCGACGACGGAGCCTATCTCGTTACCAGGCTTTTGATCACGCTGGCAGAGCTTTCCAAAGAGGGAAAGGACATTTCTTCCCTCATTGCCGACCTGCCCGAACCCGCGGAAGCCGCGGAAGTGCGCCTCGGCTTTACCGAAAAGGGGCGCGCGGATTTCAAAAAGTACGGGAACGACGCGATCGAACAGATCAAGCAAGCAGTCCCCTCCTTTGCGGGCGCGGCGCTTGCGAAGGACAATTTCGAGGGCGTGCGCATCGATTTCGACCGCGCGCACGGAGACGGCTGGGCGCTCGTGCGGATGAGCCTGCACGACCCCATCATCCCCGTCAATTTCGAAAGCGATTCCAAGGGCGGCTGCAAGAGCATTGCGGAAAACCTTGCAAAACTTCTGGCGCCGCATGCCGAATGGATCGATCTTGCAAAACTCAACGAATATATCCGAAAATAATTTGAAAAAGATCAAAAGGAGATTTATTATGAACGTACGTGAACAGACGGTAAACGCGATCCGCGTGCTTTCCGCGGAGGCCATCCAAAAGGCGAATTCGGGCCACCCCGGCCTGCCTTTGGGAAGCGCCCCCATCGGCTACACCATTTTTGCGGATTTTTTGAAGTTTAACCCCAAGGACCCCAAATGGGATGACAGGGACCGCTTTATCCTCTCCGCGGGCCACGGCTCGATGCTCAACTATTCGCTGCTGTACCTGTTCGGATACGATATTTCTAAGGAAGACCTTATGAACTTCCGCCAGCTGGGATACAAGACTCCCGGCCACCCCGAATACGGACATACGCCCGGCGTAGAAACGACGACGGGACCGCTCGGCCAGGGCATCGCAAACGCGGTGGGCATGGCGGTTGCGGAAGCGCACCTCGCCGCGACTTTTAACCGCGAGGGATTCCCCATCGTCGACCACTACACCTACGCGCTGTGCGGCGACGGCTGCCTGGAAGAGGGCATTTCTTACGAAGCCTGCTCGTTTGCAGGCACCCACAAACTCGGAAAGCTGATCCTGTTTTACGACGACAACGACATCACCATCGAGGGCAATACCGACATCACTTTTAAAGAGGACGTGGCGATGCGCTTTAAGGCGCAGGGCTGGCAGGTTCTGAAAGTGGACGACGCGAACGACCTCGACCTCCTGAAACGCACCATTCGCAAGGCAAAAGCGGAAACGGAAAAGCCTTCCGTCATCATATGCAAAACGGTGATCGGATACGGCTCTCCCCTCGCCGGTTCGCACGAATGCCACGGCGCGCCGCTCGGAGCGGACAATGTGCAGAAGCTCAAGGACAACCTCGGCTGGACCTGCGCGCCGTTCGAGATCCCGCAGGAAGTGGCCGACCACTGCGGCGCGATCGCGCGCAAAGGCGCCGCGCGGCAGGGAAAATGGAAGAGGATGTTCAAGGAATACGAGGCGGCCTACCCCGACCTTGCGGCGCAGTATAAGCTGTTCATGAGCGGCGACCTGCCCGACCTGAAAAACGACGCTTCCCTCTTTGAATTCCCCAAAGCGGACGCGACCAGGAACACGAGCTTTACCGTTTTGAACAAACTGGCGGACATGATCCCCAACCTGATCGGCGGCTCGGCCGACCTTGCTCCTTCCAATAAATCCAACATGAAAAAGCGCGGCGATTTCACCGCCGATAACAAAGCGGGCTCGAACATGCACTTCGGCATCCGCGAACACGCGATGGCCGCCATTACCAACGGCATGCAGCTGCACGGGGGACTGCGGGCTTACTGCGCGACCTTCTTCATCTTCTCCGATTATATGAAACACGCGATGCGCCTCTCCGCGCTCATGCACCTGCCCGTTACCTATATCCTTACGCACGATTCCATCGGCGTGGGCGAAGACGGACCGACGCACGAACCCGTAGAACAGCTGATCGCGCTGCGTTCGATCCCCAACATGAAAGTATACCGCCCTGCGGACGGCAAAGAGACGACCGCCGCGTGGATCTCCGCTTTGACGGGCAATTCCCCTACCTGCCTGGTGCTGACGAGGCAGAACCTGCCGCAATACGAAAATTCCGGCCTGGAAGCGCTGAAAGGCGGATATATCCTCGCCGACAGCGAAAAGAAGGTGCCCGACGTTCTGCTGATCGCGAGCGGTTCGGAAGTGGAACAGTGCATGCAGGCAAAAGACTTGCTCAAAACCAAGGGCGTCGACGCGCGCGTCGTATCCATGCCGTGCATGGAAGAGTTTGAAAAACAGCCGCAGTCGTACAAGGACGAAGTGCTGCCGCCCGAAGTGAAGGCGCGCGTGTGCGTGGAAGCGGGTTCGCCCTATTCCTGGTACAAATATGCGGGAGACTGCGGCGAGATCATCGGCATGACGACCTTCGGCACTTCCGGCCCCGCAAACAAGCTGTTCGAGATGTTCGGCTTTACTGCGGACAACGTGGTCGAAAAGGCGTTCCGCTCGCTGAATAAAGTATAAAAGTAAATATTTATCGCATATGTTTACAATCAAAGCGGGCGGTTCCGAAAAAATTCGGAACCGCCCGCTTTAAATTTAAATTTTATTTTTAACGAGCTTATTCGCTTTGCCCCGATTTCAAAACCATCCGATTGCCATCCCCTTCGCGTTTTGAAAACCAAACGAATTAAGCGGCGGGACGAAAGGAATCTGCTGCGCGTAAACCGCTCCGACAACAAAACCGCTCGTTTGCGCGAGAGCGCGCAGACGGCAATCGGGATGTCTTTCGAAACCGATTGAAAGCACACCGCCGCCGAAAGCAATATAATGTATATACCTTTGAAATATCGCCTACACCCTTGCAGGAGAGAAAAACATACATCTATATAAATATGTTTTTTGAAAAGCTCCGCCTCTAAGCGCCGCGTATTTTGAACTTCATGATCAGTTTTTTCCCTGCGAAAGAATGCTCCACGACAAATTTTCCGTCCTGCAGCAACAGATCTTTGCGGCGGTCTTTCCCTGAAACGCGCGCGCGCATCGTCAGCATTCCGTTCTCTTCGCTGTATTCATAAGTTCCCGAAACGGAGACTTTTCTGCCCCGCTTCGGCAGGGCGGTAAGGGTAAATTCACCGCCGTCCTTTAATGAAAGAACGATCTCGCGAAACTTCGGAAGGAGATCAGTATCGCCGAACTGCGCGTACTCGCAGATATATTCGCCCAAATACGGCCGCGAAAACGAACGCAGCGAAGAGAGCGACGAAACTTCGCATCCGCATAATATGAGAGCGAGGACGGCGGCCGCGAGGCAGACAAATACGGCGCGCAATGCGGCAATGCCATTTTTTCCTGCCGTTTTTATTTGATTTTTATCGCATGAAGATATATAATGGGTATATAAAAACATATTTCCGCTTTCAGTATGCGGAACGCGCGCTGTTTTATGCGGGCGTATTTTCGGTGAAGTATGAAATTCGACGTTGAACTCGTAGGCAAGATCGGTTCGATGGCGCTGATCGACAAACAGGACAACATGATCGACTACACGCGGGTCGCGCGCCTGTCGCGCGAACTCAAACCCGGTTATATATGGATCTCCAGCGGGGCGACGGAAATCGGACGGCTGGATTTTATGATGCGCGCCGGGTACGAACTGCCCGACGACGAGGACTCGAAAACGGATTATTCCGCGCAGGGACAGGCGATTTTGATGCAGACGTACCGGCAGTACGTAGACAGCAAATATTCGGTGCGGCAAATCTTGGTGGAGCACCACCACTTCAACGATCCCGCAAAGCGAAAAAAAAAAAAAAAATTGCTTTTGCGCTGCAAGGAACAGAACGCCATCCCCATTATCAATTATAACGATGCGGTTTCGCAATCGGAAAACCGCCGCATGGAAATTTCGGCGCTCGCAAAATCGCAGGCGGAAGTGCACGAATGCATCGACAACGACGAAACCGCTTCGCTCGTGGCGTGCCTCGTGCGGGCGGAGACGCTGCTGATCCTGACGAGCGTGGACGGCATTTATACCGACCCGAACGATCCTTCGACCCTGATCGAAGAAATTTGCGGCAAGGACGCCTATGAATTGATCGACAACATCGAAAACTATAAAAAATACTGCGAAGGCGCTTCGCGCAAGGGCGCGAACGGCGCAAAAGCCAAACTCGAATACGTAAAGGCAGCCGCGGCCCAGGGAACGCGCGTTCTCATTGCCAACGGAAAGTATTCCATCCGCGAAGTTCTGTCCGGCAAGGTGAAATGCACGGCTATTCATATCCGCTGAAAAATTAAATTTGTTAAGGGGACATTTGACCATGAAAAAAGACGAAAACAAACATGCGCGCAACAAACTGATCTTGAAAATACTCGGATCTCTGTTCGCCCTCGGAGGACTCGCTCTTGCCGTTGTAGGCTTTTGGAGCTTTTTCGGCGCGATGAACAACGAGGAGATACCCGATCTGTTCTGGTGCTGTTTTGTAGGCTTCCCCCTGCTTGTGGTGGGCCTTTGGCTGTTGATGCTGGGGTTCCGCAGGGAGTTGGCACAATACGCAAAAAACGAATCGGCGCCCGTTTTTAACCAAGCGGCGCAGCAGATCAAACCGGGGATCGAGGCGATTTCTTCCGCCGTGAACCAGGGAATGCAGGCAAAATGCGCCTGCCCCGCATGCGGAGAGGAAAATGAAAGCGAAGCGAAGTATTGCAAAAATTGCGGAGCTCCTTTGAAAAAAATCTGCCCGAACTGCGGAGACGAAACGGCCGCCGACGCAAAATTTTGCGACCATTGCGGTAAAAAACTTTGACATGCCGACATGTGCACCGCGCGGAAAACGCCGCGCAACAACATAAAGGCCGCGGAACGAATTTGTTCCGCGGCCTTTATGCGCTTTTTGAGTTTAGTCCATTTCGTAATGGCAGCCGGAAATCTGCGTGGGAGGAAGCGTTTCTCCTAGATCGGAAGAGCGTCGTGTAGGGAA
>CALVXE010000051.1 GCA_944368795.1 uncultured Clostridia bacterium
GATCGCCTGCTCCGCAAGCACGGAACAATGTATCTTCTGCGGCGGCAGGCCGCCGAGCACCTCGATGACCTTTTTATTGGTAACTTCCAGCGCTTCGTCCACCGTCATGCCTTTGATCATTTCCGTTGCCGTGGAAGAAGTCGCGATCGCCGCCGCGCACCCGAAAGTTTTGAATTTCGCGTCGGTGATCACATTGTCCTTTACCTTGATAAACACCTGCATGATATCGCCGCAAGCCTCGCTTCCGATCATTCCCATTCCGTCGTAATCTTCCATTTCGCCCACATTTTTGGGGTTCTGAAAAGCGTCCATCACCTTTTGCGTATACATGTCTCAACCCTCCTTTTCGTAAACTTCATTTTTCAAATCTTTGGGAAACAGCGGAGAAAGCGCGCGCAGGCGCAAAACCGTCTCTTTTAAGACATCCACCGCAAAATCCGCCTCTTCAATCGTATTCTCCTTTCCGAAAGAAAAACGGATACTGCCGTGTGCCAACCCTTCGGGCATCCCCGTTGCAAGGAGCACGTGCGAGGGTTCCAACGAACCGGAAGAGCACGCCGATCCGCTGGAAACGGCGATCCCCGCCAGATCGAGGCTGAACAGCAGCGATTCCCCTTCAATATAGCGGAAGGAAAAATTTGCGTTGTTCGGCAGCCTGTTTTTCGGATGTCCGTTGAGCTTGACATACGGGATCTCGCGCAATACCCTCGCGACAAAATGGTCGCGAATGCGCGATACGTATGCGTTATTTTGTTCCGCTTCCGCTAAGGAAAGGCGCAGCGCTTCTGCAAGCCCCACCACGCCCGGCACGTTGGTCGTTCCGCCGCGCATGCCGCGTTCCTGATGTCCGCCCGTAATGATCTTCCCCACTCGCTTCCCCGAACGGACGTACAGCACACCCACACCTTTCGGCCCGTAAAATTTATGGCCGGAAAGAGACAGCATGTCCACCCGCGGAGCGTTGACGTCGAGTTTTAAAGTTCCCGCCGCCTGCACCGCGTCGGTAAAGAAAACGGCGCCGCACTCTTGCGCGATCTCCGATATTTCAGCGATCGGCTGAAGGGTCCCGATCTCATTGTTCGCCGTCATCACGCCGATAAAAATCGTATCGGGGCGGATCGCGCGGCGCAGTTTTTCCAAATCGACCGTACCGAATTCGTCTACATCGGCAAATGTAACGTCGAACCCCTCCTTCGTCAGTTCTTTCGCGGTCGCGATCATCGCCGGATGCTCGACTGCGCTGACGATCAGGTGTTTTCCCTTATTCGCATAAGCGCGGGCCGCGCCGCGCAGCGCCCAGTTATCCGACTCCGTTCCGCCCGAAGTGAAATAGATCTCGCTCGGTTTCGCGCCGAGCACAGACGCGACAGTATCGCGCGCCTCGTCCACTGCCGTAACCGAACGGCGGCCGAACCAATGCTGTGAATTCGGATTGCCGAAATTATCGGTAAAGTAAGGCAGCATCTTCTCCATCACGCGCGGATCGACGGGCGTCGTCGCCGCGTGGTCAAAATAAATTTTCTCCATGTTCGATCTCCAACAGAATGCCTCTTTTTAAAAACAGTAATCGTGCCGCGGCACCGCAACCGCGGTCAGCTCGCGCGGCAATTGCATGCCTCGCGCCCTTCCCCGGAACATTCGCACCCTTCGCGCCGCTCTCCCGCGCTGCATTTGCAGATATCCGCGCCGACGTGGTCGTCGAGAACGGACTGCAGCGTCATCGAATCGAGCACCTCGTTGATGCCGGCGTATAACTTGCGCCAAACCGTTCCGGAAGCGCACTTTTCGCAGGTAGAAGTGATGCAGTCCGCAATTTCCATATTGTCCTCTAAGGCGCGCGCAACGTCTCCGATCGTGATCTCCTGCGGCGCACGGGCCAATTTATACCCGCCGGAAACGCCCCGCTCCGCAGCAACGATCCCCTGCCCGGAAAGCATGCGCATGATCTTTTCGATGTATTTGCTTGAAACCGCGATCTCCTTTTCCAGTGCCGAAGCACTCACACATCGCTGCGGATAATTCCTTGCAAGGATAAAACAGGCTTTCAGCCCGTACTGCGATTTTGATGACAAACGCATGACCGTATCTCCTTTTCGTACTTTTCTTTCCTCTTTTTTAAATTGCAACTGATTTAGTTGCAATTATTATAACGAAAAGTTTGCTTGCCGTCAAATATTTTTGCACCGATTTTTGTAAAAAAAGAAAAAAACGGCCGCATCGCCGTCTTTTTCCTCTTTTTCATCTTGTGTTTATAAAAATTATTGACCTGCCTGCAAATAATAACTGTGCGCGTACAGATCGATATTAAAGGAAGCGAGGCCTACATACGCTTCCGCGATCCCGATCCTGCACGGATCGTCCAAAACGGCGACAAGTTCCCCCTCGCAATAGAGGGAATACACGTCTTTATCCCGCCCGATCGCCAGATTGACGGTATTGCCGTTCTGATAGGCCTCCGCCGAATCGAAACAATAGTTGATCACGGTCCAATCGCCGTTATATTCGCCGTTTGTAAAGGTAACATACCCCAGATATACGCCGCGCATATCCGTGCCGTCTCCGTATGCGTCCACATAAAAGAACAAGCCGCTGTTGTCGCGCGAGGTGATTTTTAACCCGAATTTACCCCACATTTCCCCGTTCCGGACGGCGGAAGCGCCCACTTCCGTTTCGGCATACAATACGTTCGCCGCACTGCCGTACATATAAATGTCGTTGTCCGATTGGTTTGCGGTCATGGTGATATAGGCATCTTCGGAACCGTCGTCATGCTCCAGATCCCATACATCTTTGGCCCTGAGCACGCCTCCGTCTCCCCAAAAGCAGCCGTACTGCACATATTCGCTTTGCCGCAGCGAAGTTCCGTCGAGCGGCATAAAGGAATACGGCCGATCGTTTTCCGTACCCAATTCTTCATACCAACGGGTCTGCTCGTGCAAATTTCGGTTGGTAAGAGCGAAAGCGACGGACATCCTCTCTTCGGGCAGCAATTCCGAAGGAATAAAAATTTCCGCCCGATATCCCCGTTCGCCGTTCTCTCCGAATGCAATCGGGGTAATTTGGGTATGCACGGAATCTCTTTCCGCCGCGCGGAACACTCCTCCCGCGGCGATATAAAGCCCGCGCGTTCCGTCTGCCCGCAATACGATGCGGAGGCTATTATCCGGAAGCCGGAGATTTCTGCCGTACGGCGCGGCGATCAGTTCGATCCCATCCCCCGCACACAGGTACCCGTCCCGCACGAAAGCCGTCGCGCGAAGCCCGTTGCCGTATTCAAAGTCCCAATCGGAAAGGGCATAAGCGCCGTCCGCACAAACAGACAGAGAATATCCGCCCCTCGTTTCTTCCGCCCTCTCTGTCTCCTCCTGCAACGTTTCGCATTCTAAGCGGTACGCCAGCGACGCATGCACCTGTTCGGCGAGCATTTTCCCCAACCGAAGTTCGGAAAGGGCGTCCCAATGTTTTCGGTCGGTACTGTCGCGGTCGTTTGTAAGTCCCGCACTTACCGTATCGACATAATAATTCCGAGCATCCCGCTCTTGATTTTCCGCCTTCGCCGCATTGATCTCATCGTAATTGATATAATATTTTGAAATGCCCGCATCGACAAAGGCGATACCGTTATCCGGAGCATAGTCGGAAAACTCTTCGCGAACCGCCTGTACAAAGGAGGAAAGATATTCGCCGTAATCCGCGCTGTCATACCGCGCGTCGCTTTCTCCCTGCACGAAGCAGAGCGCAGAAATTTCAAAATCGACCCCGTCTTTCTCCAACACGGCGAGCCCCTCGCGGAAAAATTCCGCCATCTGTTCGTAATAGCGGCCGTTGCGCGGCTCCCATTCCTGCGCCATTTTATATTCGCCTCCGCCTCCGAACTTGATGATATACGTCGTCTCGTCCGGGAATCGATTGGCAAAGTATTCCGCGATCCCGACTTCGGGGCCGAAATTTCCCTCGGCATATCCTTCCGAAGCGGCGCGCCCCTGTCCCAGCCGCACCGGTTCGAAAGAGGTATTATAGGTATTCAAAAGGGTCGGCTTGAGCATATTTTTATATAATATGCGGACGTTCTCGTATCCGTTTGAATATTCGGCATACTTTTCCTCGCTCACCCGCCCCGCGGTACGACTGTCTCCGAGATGATAGGAATACGAATAGCCGACGCAGTTTTCCCCGCCCGCGAGCAACAGCACGCGGGCGGGCGTTTCCGCCTCTCGGGCAGGTATTTCCTCGATATCGACAGCCGCCGTACAGCCCGCAAAAAATGCCAACGCGAGCAGCAAAGCCGCCGCCGCCGCGATCATGCGCTTCATGCTATCACCTCGCGCCCTTCATTTCCGGAGATGCAAACAGATCGACGAGCATCTCCAAATCGCATTTCAGTTCGCCGTCTTCGAAAAGGTCCGCCATCGTATCCAGTTCGATCTGAATATTCGTCTGCACCTGCGTGTATTCGTCCACGCAAAAGGCGATATACGAGCCGAACATGGGGCACATCAGGCGCGACAGCGTGCTCTGCCCGTGCACCGAAAATTTGCACTGCAACTCTTCCGAAAGCACCTTGCAGGCTTCCAAATGCTCCAATACCGTATCTTTGCTGCTTCCGCTGAGAACAATCTTGGCAATATCGATGCCCTGCGCCTCCATAAATTTGCCGAGAGCCACGATCTGCCCCGCATTCATCTGCACGCTCGCATGTACGGAAAGCAATACTTCTGCCCCCATCGCATGTATTTCGTCGGTGAAAGCCCTCTGTTTTTCCAATACGGCGGGGTCGGCGCAGACCTCGGCGGGATTTGCCGACGCAAACGACATGTCGAACCCCTTCGCTTCCCAATAGGCGCGGTATTGCGTAAGGCTCGCCCTCGTATCGTCCGACCACATAAAGCCCTGCAGATCGACCGCCGCAGCCCCCGCCTGCACGGAAAGGCGCAACAAGTCGGCCATATCGTCAAAAGACAGGGACTGTGCTCCGAACAGGCTCACATTGTACGCGATCGCCAGAACGGGAAGATCGGTGCAATACATGATCTGCTGCAAATCTTCCAGCGTTCTGTCTTCCTTGCGCAGGCAGGAAACGTAAACCATGAACCCGTACGCCCCGTTCGCCTCCGCCGCGCGGATCGCGCGCACGGCGTCCTCCGTCGTGTTTTCCAAAATCATCGAACAGATCATCACCTCTCCGTCCGCGAACGAAGGCCGGGGGCGGAGAGGATCTACGGTTACCTCGGTCGAAATTTCTTCCCCGACGTATTCCGTTTTTTCCAACCCGCAGTTGCGGCAGACGTAACGGATCAAACCGGGCTGCGTCCCCTCCGTAAACGGAACGAAATCATGGTCCGTCTTTGCAGTAAAATTGTCGCGCATGACGTATCCGTCCGAATAAGTCCACTCCGTATATCCTTCCGTCAGGCACGTCGGGTCGATGACGGTTTTCGATACCGGAACGCGTCCGCTTTCCGCGGAACAACCGCCCAGCAAAAAAACCGCAACCAAACACGTCAACAGAAAAAACACGATTTTTTTCATACAATTCTTTCTTGCTCCCCACATTTATTCCGCATGGTTTACGTTCTCATAAACGCCCGTCTCGCCGACCGTATCGTAACCTACGATATAGCCGATCATGTCGCATTCGTCTCCCGCCGCCAGATAACTGCCGTAATTGTCGCAATAGGTAACTTTGCCGAGATTGTATCCCACAATACAGCCCACGCTGACCGTGCCTTCCGTCGCCGACGTACTTACGACCGCTCTGTTGGTACATTCTGTAACCTCGCCGCCGCTTGCCTGCGCATACCCGACGATGCCGCCCACGCGGTACAGCCCCGCGACGTCCCCCGTATTCTCGCATCCCGAGACGACCGAGCCGTAATTGCTGCCGACGATACCTCCCACGCCGCCTTTTTCGCCGCCGATGCCGGTGATCCTGCCGGAATTGGTGCAATCGGTAACGGGGCAGGAAGAACCGTTCATGCCCACGATGCCGCCGATCCAATACCCGGCGCCGTTTTCCGAAACGAATACCTGCGCGCTGTTTTCGCAGCCGCTCACCGTACCGCGGTTATAGCCTGAAATACCGGCCACGGCAAAACCGCCGCTGACCTTGCCGGCCGCAGAACAATCGGAAACCGTCGCACCGTTGCAATAGCCTACGATCCCGCCGACGTTTTCCGTACCTGTAACCGTGCCGTCCAAAGAGCAATCGGAAACAGCCGCACCGCTGTCATAACCGACAATGCCGCCGACGCCTTCCGTACCCGCAACCGTGCCGTTAAAAGAGCATTCCTGCACATAGCTCGCATTTTCACCCGTCGATGCTCCCAGCGCACAGCATCCGACGATGCCTCCCGCATAGCGTGAGCCCTGCACCGTACCGCCCGAAGCACAGCCGACGACCGTTCCGCCGTTCCGCAGATAGCCGACAACGCCGCCCACATAGTCGCCGCCGGAAATGCTCCCGTAATTCGAGCATTCGCGGATCTGTGTTACAAAGTTATTCCCCACGATGCCGCCGACGCCGCATCCCGTTTCGGATGTTCCGCGCACAGACCCGTAATTGACGCACCCCTCGAACAGCGCGTCGCTTCCGCTCAGGCCGGCAATGCCGCCCGCTCCCCCGTTGTTGGTGAGAGAAGCTGCGCCGATCGATATATTCGCATAGTTGGTGCAGTTAATAATATCCCCGATCGCGCCGCCGTTTTTATAGTTATATCCCGTAATGCCGCCGACGGCATTCGTCGCTTTTACATAGCCGTACGCCGCCGAAGCGGTAATATTTTTGCCGCCGTTGCATCCGATCAGCGCACCCACGTTCTGTGCCGCCGTATCGATGTTTGCGACTGCCGCGCAGTTCTCGATCTCCGCGTAATTCATGCCGACCAATAATCCCACGTAATTGTTCGATGCGCTTCCGCCTTCGGCTTTTCCCATTACCGTGAGATCGCTGATTTTCCCCGACGCGCTGTTGAACAGTCCCTGTCTGCCGCCGGAAACAACGATATTCAAATTGTATATCGTGTTGCCGTTCCCATCGAATATACCGCCGAAAGCGGTCGCGCTCGTCCCGCCGCCGATGCCGCTCCATGCAATACCGTTCAAATCCGGCGAAACCGTCATGATAAAGTGCGCGTCCGCATAATAAGAATTTTCCGCCGCGCTATCTTTCAGATATGCCAGTTCTTCGGCACTCGCGATCACGTACGGGGCTTCCTGCGTACCCTCGCCCGAAGAGAAGGAGCTCGCGGCTTCCCCGCTCCATACCGAGCGGGAATAGACGATCGAGTGCCCTTCCTCCGCCGTTCCCGCGAATACGCCCGCACCCGTTCCGACCGGTTCGGCCATCGCGAGCTCGCCTTCCTTATAGATGAGAGCGGAAGCCTTGCAGAGGGAAATTCCGCCGCTGTTTTTTCCTGCGATCCCCCCGACTGCATCCATTCCCCGCACAGCGCCGCGAACTTCGCATTCGGAAATACTTCCGCTATTCATCGCGGCAATGCCGCCCGAAACGCTTCCGCCGCGAACGTCCGCCGCGACGGTCATATCGGCCAGATTTCCGGCAAAATTCCCGAACAATCCCGCATAATCAAACTCGCCTTCACAGGAATATGTAACGACATGTCCGCCCCCGTCGATATTGCCGGAAAACGCATGGTCGGCGTTCCCGATCGGAGTATGGCCGTCCAGATTCAGATCCTGCGTCAATTCGAAATAAATACCCTGAAAATCTTCTCCCTGCGAAACGGCGTCCGCAAGGAAGGCGATGTCCGCGCTTTCCGAGATCTTGTACGCATTATCCGACGTACCGCCCTCTTCTTTCAGCGCATAACCCATCACGGCGGAATAGCGCGCCTCTCCGACAACGGCGGGCAGGCTCTCTTCCAGCGGATAGAATATTCCGCCGCTCTCCCAGCCGACCGGCACGCTGTCGAGCATCTCCGTTGCGGAAACGGCCGCGATCTCGCCCTCAAAAGCCGGAATTTCGCCGTATTCGCAGGAAGTCTGCTGCACGACGCCCTCTCCGTCCTCAAAATAAATCGTATAGCTCCGCAGCGCCTGCGAATATACGGCGTACACATTTGCGTTGCTCTCCGCCGTTATGCTCTCCTCCGCGGAGCCGCCGAGTTCCGAACTCCATCCCGCAAAGGTAAATTCGTACTGTGCTGTCGCAGCGCGTTCGGGCGTTTCCCCAGCAAATTCGATTTTTGTCCCCTCCTCGA
Organism: uncultured Clostridia bacterium; assembly: GCA_944368795.1. GTDB lineage: Bacteria > Bacillota > Clostridia > Christensenellales > Borkfalkiaceae > Borkfalkia. The sequence goes on from CALVXE010000051.1 coordinate 8,220, forward strand.
AGCGGGCCGTACCGAGCAGTGTTATCCCGTCGTAATCGTAAAAACGGATCTCGTAATAAGTGGCAGTATCCCCGGAAGGATCGCCTCCGCCCGGGTTTTCGCCCGGCGTTTCGTCATCGCTCCCCGGCTCTTTATCCGAATCATCGCCGGCGCCCGGCGTTTCTCCCTCTCCATCGCCGGGCTGTTCGATCGCCGGATCGTTCGGATCTTCCGTCTGCGCTCCTTTGCCGCACGCGGCAAAGGCAAATAAAGCGCTCAAACAGACCAGGCACAGGCAGATCATCAGCACTGCCCAATGTTTCTTGCTTTGCATAAATTTCCTCCCTGCATCGAATTCTTCTTCTATTATAAAACAAAAAAATGACAAGCACAATAGCATTAATTTTCTTATTTTTAACATTTTTTATACAATCATTGACAGGGCGCAGTATTTATGTTAAGATATCTTCATGGGTATGGAAAATATTTTCGAAAACGTCATAATTTCCGATATAGTGGTCTGTTGCGACATTCATACCGCGCCGCACGAAAAGCGCACGATCGTGAACCGTTCCAGCCACGGGCTGATCTTTTCAACGGACGGAAAAGTCAATTACCACCATGCAGATAATCATTTTTACACCGATCCGCAGCATTTTCTTTTCGTTCCGTCAGGCATCACCTATTCGCTCGAGGGGGAACGGGAAGACGTCAGCTATGTGCTGAACTTCAAATGCAATGTCCCCTTCGACGAAATGCGCCAACTGGCTCTGCCCGACGCGGGCGTCCTCGAAGACGCAAAAAAGGCCGTAGAAATTTTTAACAAAAAATATTTCAATTGGCAGACGGCGATCCGAACCCTGCTGTACCGCATCATGTCCTCTTTTTTCCGGCAAAGCGCAGACACTCTTCCGCCGCATATGGAAAACTGCATTCGCTTTTTACGGAACAATCTCGAAAATCCCGCCCTCACAAACGATGCGATCGCCCGCCAAGCCAATATCAGCGCCGTTTACATGCAAAAAGAATTTCTGCGGTATCTCGGCATACCGCCCCATCAGTATCTGCAGAGCCTGCGCATCGACCGCGCGAAATATCTGCTGATATCCCGCCCCATGAGCATTACGGAGATCGCATATGCGACCGGCTACGTCAGCGTATACCACTTTTCGCGCATGTTCAAAAAGCTTACCGGCCTTTCGCCGAAGCAGTACCGGTCAAAAAATCTCTTCGACTTATAGCATTCAAAACGGTTTTGCATAAATTCATTCCGCATACAAAGAGAGGGCTGAACCTGACAGGTTCAGCCCTCTCTTCTTTTATTATACCGTTGATCCCTTTCGCTAAATTTTTTCATCGTTTCCGGACCGTGATCCTGCGCAGAAAAGCCGACACCTCTCCGAACGCTTCGTCAAAATGTTCCGGTTCATTCAAAAACTCATGCCGCGAATGTTCGATCAAATGCTTTTCGACGTCTTTCACGCCTCTCTTCTTATAAAATTCATACAGGCGCGCGACCCCCTTTTCGCCGCCCACGGGGTCGTCCGCACCGGAAATCAGCAGCAGCGGAAGCGAACGGTCCAAGCCCGCCGCGTTTTTATTCTTATACAGTCCCGAAAGCCCCTTAAAAAAGCTCGCGAAAAAGTGATTGCTGCACACGAAATTGCAAAACGGGTCGCCGCGGTATTTTTCATTGCTTTCGGCATTCGTGCTCAGCCACTGCCAATCCCCT
>CALVXE010000052.1 GCA_944368795.1 uncultured Clostridia bacterium
AGGAAGTTTCGCCTTCAAAGTTGAGGACTTTATCGTACGAAAAGGTTATGTCCTTGATCTTATTGTTGTACAGCGCTCCGAAGATGACCGCGCCGACGCCGACCGTCTTTGCGATCTCCTCCTTGTTTTCGAGAGAAGGATTCTTTTCCGTAATGATATCCAGCGCTTTCTGCACGCATTTGGCGATAACGTCTTCGAGATAAACGACCTTCCCTTTCCGTGTAGACATGGCGCCGTCTTCCAAAGACACCATGCCGTATGCGACGTGCACCAAATCTTTGGCCCAAGGCTTGCCCATCAATTCCAGGACCTTGAAGAACTGTTTGAAATGCAGGTTCTGCTGGTATGCGACAACGTACAGGCATTTATAAAAATCGTAGGTGTTTTTCCGATAGATCGCGGCGGCGATGTCGCGCGTGGCATACAGGGATGCGCCGTCGGACCGCAAAATTATGCAGGGGGGCATGCCGTACGCTTCGAGATCGACGATTTTCGCCCCTTCGCTTTCGACGAGCAGTCCCTTTTGCGTAAGCTCGTCGATGACGGGCTGCATCTTGTCGTTATAAAAACTTTCGCCCGCCCAACTGTCGAAATGCACGTCCAGCAGTTCGTATACCTTGCCCACCTCTTTCAGAGTGAGCTGTTTGAATTTTTCGAACAGGGCGACGCATTCCGCATCCCCCTCTTCGATCTTTTTAAAATAGGCGCGGGCTTCGTCGTTGAGAGATTCGTCCTTTTCCGCTTCGGCATGAAAGCGGACATACAGCTCGTTGAGCGCCCGCAGGCCGCCCTTTTCGAGCAGCTCTTCCCCGCCCCAGCGGCGGTAAGCGGATATCAGCTTTCCGAACTGTGTGCCGTAATCGCCGAGATGGTTGATGCCGACGGGCGTATACCCCAAAAACTTGTGCAGCTTATACAGCGCGCTGCCCAATACCGTCGTGGAAAGGTGCCCGATATGGAAAGGCTTGGCGATGTTTACGGAAGAATAGTCGATGCACACCGTTTTGCCCTTGCCTTCGTCCGAAGAGCCGTAACGTTCCCGTTCGGAGAGAACGCGGGAGAGCGTCTCTTTCGCCCAGAAGGCGCGGTCTATCTTGAAATTGAGGTATCCGTTGACCGCCGATACTTCCGATACGATCGAATCGACCGGATAGGAAGACCTGAGATCTTCGGCGATCAGGACAGGCGCCTTGCGAAGCGCCTTGGCCAAACGAAAGCACGGCAAAGCAAAGTCTCCCATCGACGAATCGGGCGGGACTGCCAGCATAGCGTATAATTCATCTTCCGACACACCCTCCGCGCGGATGCGGGAAGCGATATATCTTTTAAAATCCATAAACACCTCAATGACTGCGATGATTGTATTGACGGCATCAAGTGTATCATATTTTCCGCAATTTGACAACTTTTTCGCGATTTGCCCGCCCTTTTATTTTGAATATTTGCTAAATTGTATTATAATAATGCATGCATTGAAACGATTGGCGGCGCTTTTCGGAAAACGGTTCTGCGAAATTTCGTTTTCCGTAAGGCAGGAATGTTTTCCGCCGCCTTTTATTCCGCTTCGGCACCGAAAAACCGCGGCGCATCCGCGAGGGAAGCGCTGAGCCGCGGCCGATACCGAATGCGGGCGAAAGCACTCTCTTTGTTCTTTATAAATTCAGCGAACGCGCAACCGCTGTACTGCGTTTGCCCGAAGGATGGTATTTTTTATGAAATTAGGCGTTGTTGGTCTGCCGAACGTAGGCAAATCGACTCTTTTTAATGCGATCACGCACGCGGGCGCGGAAGCGGCAAATTACCCGTTCTGCACCATCGAACCCAACGTCGGCGTCGTTGCGGTGCCCGACGAACGACTGGAAAAGCTTGCCGCACTGTACGACAGTAAAAAAATCACGCCCGCCGTAATTGAGTTCGTCGATATCGCAGGGCTCGTAAAAGGGGCGTCCAAAGGCGAAGGGCTCGGAAACAAATTCCTTTCGCACATCCGTGAAGTGGACGCGATCGTCCATGTTGTGCGCTGTTTTGAAGACGAAAACGTTACGCACGTGGAAAACAGCGTCGACCCTGTGCGCGATATCACGACGATCAACCTCGAATTGATCTTAGCGGATATGGAGACGGTACAAAAGCGGCTGGACCGCGCCAAGAACTCGGCGAAGGGAGGCGACAAAAAATTCCTTGCCGAAGCTGAATTTTTGCAGAGGGTGCTCGATCATCTTTCGCAGGAACAGTGCGCGCGCACCCTTGCGCTTTCGGATGAAGAAAAGGACATGATGCGCGATCTGTTCCTGTTGACTTCAAAGCCCGTCATTTATGCGGCCAATATCTCTGAAAAGGATATGGGCAAACCCGACGCAGAGCTGCCCCTCGTACAGCAGGTAGAAAAATTTGCCGCTAAAGAAGGGAGTGAAGTGCTCGTGATCTGCGCGAAGACGGAAGAAGAACTTTCGCAGCTGCCGGCGGACGAAGCACAGATGTTTTTGGAAGAGCTCGGCCTATCGGAAAGCGGGCTCGACAGGCTGATCAAAAAGTCCTACTCCCTGCTGGGGCTTATAAGCTACCTTACCGCAGGCGAAAAGGAGACCCGCGCATGGACGATCACAAAGGGTACGAAGGCGCCGCAGGCCGCCGGCAAGATCCATACCGACTTTGAAAAAGGATTTATCCGCGCCGAAGTCGTCGACTGGAAGACCCTGTTGGAGTGCGGAAATTATACCGCCGCCAAAGAAAAGGGCAAAGTCCGTTCGGAAGGAAAAGATTACGTAATCAAAGACGGAGACGTCGTGCTGTTCCGATTCAACGTTTAAAGCGCGGCTTCTTTGTATGCAATAAAAGATGCGATTTTAAAATTGAACAGCGCAGCGGCGGGTCTGTTCGCAAATTTGCGAACAGACCCGCCGCTTATTGTTATCTTCCCTATTTTGTAACCGTTATTTTTTTGAGCGCGCGCGGCGCATCGGGATCGAGCCCCTTTTTACAGCTCGTTTTGCACGCGAGCATCTGCGCGGCGAGCGCAAACCGAAACACGGTTTCCTCTTCGCCGTTCCCGCCCGGAAGGCGGACAATATGCGCATACAAATCTTCGAAGGTTTCGCCGTCGTCGGTAAAAACATACAGATCGGCGCCGAGTTCTTCCATCTTTTCGGCGCATTTGCGAAAGTCTGCGCGGTGTACTGCCCGGGTATCTTCCGTCAAAGAGTGCCCGGAGGCGAACAGAATGACTTTCGTCCCCTTTGCGACCATTGCCATCGGGCCGTGATAAAAATCGGAACTGCGGTAAGCGAGGGCGCGGATATAACACGTTTCCTGCAATTTCAGCGCACATTCGAAAGCGAGCGCCGCGCTGACCCCGCGCGCCAAAACGAAGCAATCTTCGGCCGAAGCAAAATCGTCCGCAACGGAATCCGTCGCACGGTCGATCCTGGCAATTTCTTCCGCGGAGATGTTCAGAGGAGCTGCTGCGGTTTTTCCCGCCAACGCATGCGCCAAAAGGCGTACAAGCTGCAATTGCGCGCAAAAGGTTTTGGTCGCGGCGACGCTCTTTTCTTCGCCCGCGGCGCAATCCAGACGGAACTTGGCCGCTTTTGCCAAGGGGCTGTTTCCGTCGTTTGTGATCGATACCGTCGGCGCGCCGCAGGCGTTGGCCGCCTGTATAACTTCCAAAGCGTCGGCCGCCCTTCCGCTCTGCGAACAGGCAACGACGAGCGCATTTTCAAAGCGGAGTTTGCCGCCGTAGATCGTTAAGACACTCGGCGCTCCCGAAGCCACGGGGATCCCGGCAAGGGACTCCGTCAAATACCGAAAATACATCATCGCATGGGCGGACGTCCCGCGTGCGGCCGTATAGATGCAGTCAATCCGCCTTTTCTGCAGCGTTTCGGCAAGAGCGCGAAACGTTTCATGGTTCTTCTCGGCAAGCGTATCCAAAAATGCGGGCGATTCGCAAAGTTCCTGCCACATGCGCGTCTGTTTATATTCCACCCTTTTTCTCCTCCGTATATTCCGCGACCGCGCCGAGGACTTCCCGTTCAAACCTGCGGATATATCCCGCAAGGTATTCCGCGATGTCCGTTTCTTTCTCCATGAGCGGCGTCAGGTCCATCGCATAATTGAGAGCCGTGTACGCATCGCAGGCATGGCTTTCCGAAAACGTCGCATTTGCCATCCGCCGGCCCTCCGCGGCGAGGTCATACCTTTTTCCGCCGGCGATCTGACTGTCGAACACGCCGGACAACGCGCGGGCAAGGTTCGGGTGCCCGCCGCAGTCTAAACAGACCTTGTCTGCGTCGCAGAGCCAATCAAGATCGCGCCATACTTCGCAGCCGTAAACTTTGAAAGGCCTCTCTTCCTTTTTCAGTCTGCGGAGAGCCGCGATCGTTTTCAGCGCGGCGGCGACGTGCGTGCGGTGCTTGTCCGCCAAATTGTGGATATAAACGTATTTCGGCTTTGCCGCGCGGAAAATTTCATACAGTTCGGATTCGATTTCGCCGTCGCCCGCGTCCTTGATCTGCTCAGACGGATGCCCGAGCAAAATCTGCATGCTGTACCCGCCGACATGCGCCGCTTTTTTTTGTTCGAGCGCGCGAACCGCCTTCATTTCTTCGTCGCTGTAAGCCGCATACGCGCCGCTGCGCGGACTGCCCGCGCCGTCGCCCACCACTACGCCGGAAAACCAGAGGTCCGGTTTTTGAAAACATTCCGCGATCGGAGAATACGCCATAAATTCAATGTCGTCCTGATGCGCGGCAACGGCGAGATGCGTCGTACGGGCGGCCGCCTGCGGGATATCCGTTCCGTCCGGAGAATAAACCACGGCGTTCCTGTTCAGTTTCATCATCTTCTTTCTCCTGCGTTTCGCTTTGTGCATTAAACAGCAAAGCCTTTCAGTCCCGCTTTTCTCTTTTGGATCTTTTCCACTCTTTTATCTCTTTCAGGCGGGCGGCGTAGCGGGATTCCAGCCCTTCCTGCGTGGGACGATAATATTCCCGCCCTTCCAGCGAATCGGGAAGGCACTGCATATCGGTGATCTTTTCCGCCGCATCGTGCGCATATTGATAGCCCTTTCCGTAGTCAAGTTCCTTCATCAGCTTAGTAGGCGCATTGCGGATCGTGAGCGGCACGGGCTCGGCCAACATATTCAGCGCGTCCCTCTTCGCGCTTTCGTACGCCATATACAGCGCGTTCGATTTGGGCGCCATGGACATATATACCGCCGCCTGCGTAAGATGCACGCTGCATTCCGGCATGCCTATGAAATGGCAGGCCTGGTAGGCGGCGACCGCAATTTCCAGCGCTTTCGGGTCGGCCAAGCCGACATCTTCGCTCGCGAACCGAGCAATGCGCCGCGCGATATACAGCGGATCTTCGCCCGCTTCCAGCATACGCGCGAGCCAATACACGGCGGCATCCGGATCGGAATTTCGCATGGATTTGTGCAGGGCCGAGATCAAATTATAATGCTCTTCTCCCTTTTTATCGTATAGGAGCGATTTTTTCGACGTGCACTGCTCTACCGTTTCGCGCGTTACGGCAACCGCATCCCCCTTCGCTTCTCCGTTGAGGACGGCCATTTCCAATGTAGACAGGGCGCTGCGAGCATCGCCGTTTGCAAACGACGCGATCGCTTCCACAAGCTCCGGATCGATTTCGACTTTCATCTTTCCGAAACCGCGCTCGTCCTGCAACGCCCGATTTAAAAGTTCGGCAAGCTCTTCCGTCTTCAGAGCCTGCAAAACGAAAACCTTACAGCGGGACAGCAATGCCCCGTTTACTTCAAAGGACGGATTTTCGGTCGTGGCGCCGATCAGAATAATGCTTCCACGCTCTACATACGGCAAAAAAGCATCCTGCTGCGCTTTATTGAAACGATGGATCTCGTCTACAAACAAAATCGTCTTTTCGCCGAAGCGACGGTTCTTCTCGGCCTGCTCCATCACCTGTTTGATCTCTTTTATACCGCTGGTAACGGCGGAAAAATCGATGAACGACGCTTTCGTTCGGTTTGCGATAATGCGGGCAAGCGTCGTTTTCCCCACGCCCGGAGGGCCCCAAAAGATCATCGAGCCGATTTTGTCCTCTTCAATCAGGCGGCGAAGGATCTTTCCTTCGCCGAGCAAATGCTTCTGCCCTGCGAATTCTTCCAACGTTCTCGGCCGCAGACGGGCCGCCAACGGCAACTCGGCTTCGCTGTAAAACATAGACTGCTGTTCCATAATCCTTTCCGCCCTTCAAACGGTGATCCCGCACGGCAGGCTGAATTTCCCCTGCATGCGGAAGGTCCAAAAAGCGGCGGGAAATCCCGCCGCAAAAGTCTGCACTTTGGAACAACTTATCCGTTCATCGCGCGGAACAAAAAATACAGCCCGACGATGACGGCTATTCCCAAAACGACCAATCCTCCGACTTTCAGCGGCGAAACGGGCGCCTTTCCCGTTACTTTACCGTTGAGGCCGTTGACAAAAAAATTGTATAATTTCGTGCGCCAATTGCAATGCCCCACGTAAACGGGCAGCAATATGTATTTATAGGTGATGTTGTTGCACTGGGTGGAGATATCGAATGAGGACACGACATCGTACGAATAACCGCTCAGGATCGCCGCTTTCAGCCTCGACCGCACGACGTCCTTCGCTTCTTCCCAGCATTGCAGACCGTTTTTGACGGATTGAGTAGCCGTGTATCCGCTCAGATATTCGGGCGTATACTCTTTGCTCGAATTGGTATCGAAGGGCTGCAGCTTATTCAGCGATTTTTGGTCGATCGTTCCGCCCGCCTGCACGAGAATGTCGTCGAAGGCCATCGAGTAATGTCCGCTGACCGTAAAATAACGGACGTAACGCTCGTGCACAACTCGCCCGTTCACGCGCTTTGTGCGATAGTAATATTTCCCCAACACAGCCCTGTAATCGGACTCAGTCGACGTATCGAAGGAAAAGCTCGGCATGTACACGCCCTTGAGGGCATCCGGCTTCGCGCTTTTGCGGAATTTGCGCGGGGCCAATCTGCGGCGGCGAGCCCACTGCTTTACATCCGCCGCGGCGGCATCTTTTCCGATATGGAATGGTACGACGGCGTTCGGCCGTATTCCCGGCAATTCGTCCGTTTCTACGATATTCGTGGTACCGCAAAAGGGACACGTCTTTGCGATTTCGCGCTTATCCAACACCTCGCGCGCGCCGCAGTTTTCGCATCGGAATACGTGCGTTTCGGCGCCCCATGCATTATCTTCGCTGAGAAGACGCTCGAAATCCAGTTCTTCGCTGCTTTTCGAAACAATATCTTTGCTCGTGCCGCAATGTTCGCAGTATAACTTTCCTTTTTCGGAATCGAAAATCATATTGGCGCCGCATGCGGGACATTTTGTTACGCTCGTCGCGTTTTCGATCTCTTCTTCGGGAATATCGCCCGGCACCTCGTCAAATAAGTCTTCCACATTTTTAGCCATCTTATTTCCTCTGCACTACAGTTTTATTTCATTATATGCTTTTTCGGCACACATGTCAAGTACGTAAACAATATTGCGGCAGCACGAAACGAAAAGTGAATCCTCTGCCGAAATTATCGCAGCATATTCACTCTTTCGGCAGTTTCATTTTGTCCTTTGCCGTCAAAGGGCGGATGACGCGGCACGGATTGCCGGCGGCGAATACCCCTGCGGGAATATCGCGCGTAACCACGCTTCCTGCACCGATGACCGTATCGTGCCCGATCGTAACCCCGCCGCATACGACGACGTTGGAGGCGAGCCATACATTATCTTCTATGGTGATCGGGCGGGCATACTCGTAATCGAATTTTTCCCCGTTGGAGGCACGGCGCATATTGCGGTCGCATGCCAGCAACGGATGCACGGGCGTCGCTAAGGTTACGTTCGGACCGATAAAACACTGCTTTCCGATGCGGACGGGCGCACAGTCTAAGATTACCAGATTGAAATTGGAAAAGAAATCTTCTCCGACATGCGTATTTATGCCGTAATCGAAGCGGACGGGCGGTTCGCAAAAATAGAATTCGCCGTGCGAGGCGAACATTTTATCGAGCAGTTCCCTGCGTCGCTTCGTTTCGTCCTCCTCCGTCCGATTATATTCGCCGAACAGTCTGCGAACGCGCCTGCGCATTGCCGTCAATTCCTCGTCGGCCGGATTGTACAGCTCGCCGCGGATCATCTTATCGTATTCGCGCTCCGCGGTTTGCATTTTTGCCGCTTCCGCCTCGCCCTGCTCTGCGGGGGCGCCGTTCAGAGTGCGGGCCATCGCTTCCAGCCTTTCCTCCGAAAATTCATCCGTCAGAGAAGACAATTTTCCGTATGCCATTTTATCGTGGTGTATCGTCATAAAAAGCTCCTTTCAGCGCAATATTGTGCAGACCGCTTGTATAGCGTTGCAGCCGGGCAGCAAAAGGTGTTTCCGCCGCCCCCTATCCCGTCTTCGTAATTATAAACAAAACCTCTTTCTTTGTCAATTGTCGGAGCAAAATTTTCTTCCCGCCGCGGCCAATAAAGTTTTTGTATGTGGCCGTATTTTCCTTTCTGCGTTATCCGCATATCGAGGACATTTGCTTTAATTGTTCGGGTTTTTATTCGGAAAATTTGCGTACAAAAAAGACTTCGGCAAAACCGAAGTCTTTTTTATCGTATTAAAATTACTTAACGATCTTGGAAACGACACCCGAACCGACCGTTCTGCCGCCTTCACGGATAGCGAAGCGGAGACCTTCCTCAACAGCGACAGGCTTGATGAGGGAAACGTCGATCTTGACGTTGTCGCCGGGCATTACCATCTCGACGCCTTCCGGCAATTTGATGGAACCCGTAACGTCCGTCGTACGGATGAAGAACTGAGGACGATAGTTGTTGAAGAACGGGGTATGACGGCCGCCCTCTTCCTTCGTCAAAACGTATACCTGCGCTTCGAATTCGGTATGAGGATGGATGGAACCGGGTTTCGCAATAACCTGACCTTTTTCGATGTCCTTACGGTCGATACCGCGAAGGAGTGCACCGACGTTGTCGCCGGCCATCGCTTCGTCGAGCATCTTGCGGAACATTTCGAGACCGGTGATGACCGTCGAACGAGGTTTCTCGATGAGACCTACGATTTCAGCGGGATCGCCGACTTTCGCAACGCCCCTTTCAACACGGCCCGTAGCAACGGTACCGCGGCCGGAGATCGTGAACACGTCTTCGACAGGGAGAAGGAAAGGCTTGTCGTCTTCGCGGACAGGATCGGGAATGTAAGCGTCGATCGCATCCATCAAATCGAGAACGCACTTGCATTCGGGAGCTGCAAGGATATCCGCATCGGAAGCGCCGCTGGTAGCTTTTTCCAAAGCCTTAAGAGCGGAGCCTTTGATGATCGGCGTCTTGTCGCCGGGGAAGCCGTACTTCGTGAGAAGGTCGCGGATCTCTTCTTCTACGAGTTCGAGAAGTTCGGGATCGTCGACCTGATCGGTCTTGTTCATGAATACTACGATGTAAGGCACGCCTACCTGACGGGCGAGCAGGATGTGCTCACGGGTCTGGGGCATAGGACCGTCGGTCGCAGCAACGACGAGGATCGCGCCGTCCATCTGCGCGGCGCCGGTGATCATGTTCTTGACGTAGTCGGCGTGGCCCGGGCAGTCAACGTGCGCATAGTGGCGCTTGTCCGTCTGGTATTCGACGTGCGCGGTGTTGATCGTGATACCGCGGGCTTTCTCTTCCGGAGCCTTGTCGATTTCGTCGTATTTCATCTTAGCAGCCTGACCTTTGGCAGCCATAACCATCGTGATAGCTGCGGTCAGAGTCGTTTTGCCGTGGTCAACGTGGCCGATCGTGCCGACGTTAACGTGGGGTTTGCTTCTGTCGAATTTAGCCTTAGCCATTTTCGTTCCTCCAAA
>CALVXE010000053.1 GCA_944368795.1 uncultured Clostridia bacterium
GACGAGAACAAAGCCGACATACAAAATGCTGAACACAAACGCGCCGACAACATATCCTTTATACGGTTTGATATAGGGCAGCAGACGTTTTGCGATATTCTTTTTTAACGTACCCGTCTGTTTCATTCTTCCGCCCTCGCCTGCGAATCGCATATTTCCCGGTACAGCGGACATTCCGCATACAGTTCTTCATGCCTGCCGCTGCCCGCGATCTTTCCGTCTTCCATTGCGAAAATAATATCCGCGCTGCGTATGGACGATACGCGCTGGGATACGATGATCGTCGTAACGTTTTCGAGCGCGGCGATGTTGGCGCGCACCTTCGCGTCGGTGGCAAAATCGAGTGCGGAACAGCTGTCGTCCAAAATCAGAATGCGCGGCTTGGCAACGACGGCGCGGGCGATCGTCAGCCTTTGCCGCTGCCCGCCCGAAAAATTTTTGCCGCTTTCCGTTACGGGCTGATCCAGCCCGCCCTTTTCAGAGACGAATTCGTATGCGCACGCCGTTTTCAGCGCCTCTTCAAACTCTGCGTCGGTCGCCTTATCGTTTCCCCAAAAGAGATTGGAACGCACCGTGCCCGAAAACAGCGAAGCGTTTTGCGGCACCACCCCGAACAGAAAGCGCAGGTCGCGCACGGGATATTCTTTCACGTCGTGCCCGAACACCTTTACGCTTCCCGATCCCGCGTCATACAGGCGGGGCAAAAGACTGACGAGCGTCGTCTTGCCGCTGCCCGTACCGCCGATCACGCCGACCGTAGCCCCCGCCGGAATGCGCAGACTGATGTTGCGGAGCGTATTCTGCCCGTTTTCGGAATAGGAAAAACAAACGTCTTCCATTTCAACCGCGGGAGCGGAAAAATCGCACTTCGCATCTCCGCCTTCGCCGACGGAAGAGCGCAGATCGAAAACCTCGCTGACGCGGTTCATCGAAGCATGCGCTTTCGTAAACAGCGAGACGAGATTGGAGATGACGACCATGGCGTTGAGGATCTGCATCATATAGTTGATGACGGCGATGATCTCGCCGTTCGTCAGAACGCCCGTATTGACCTTTACGCCGCTCCACAGAAGGATCAGCGCGACGCAGAAATTTACGATCGCGTAAGTGAGCGGATTTAAAAACGCGGATATCCTGCCGAGTTTGAGGGAATTATCCAGCATATCCTCGGCGGCGGCATCAAAACGCGCGCGCTCTTTACCCTGACTGCAAAAGGCGCGGACGACGCGGGCGCCTTCCAGATTTTCGCCCGTGATCTGCGCAAGGCGGTCTAATTTTTGCTGATTTTTCGAATAGTGCGGGACAGTCTTGCGCATGATCGCCCACAGCACGAGAGCCACCAAAAGTGCGGCGGCAAAGACGACCAGCCCAATCTGCCAATCGATGAGCAGGCAGAGAACGACGGAACCGGCGGCGATGAAGGGTGCCCGCACGACGAGGCGGATGATCATCGCGACGCCGCTCTGCATCTGATTTACATCGTTGACCGTGCGCGTTACCAGCGACGCCGAACCGATCTTATCCAATTCGCGGTACGAGAGCGTGTTGATGTGCCGGAAGAGCGCGTTGCGAACGTTTGTACCGAACCCCTGCGAAGCGATGGACGCGCTGCGCTGGCAGTACACCGCACAGAAAAACCCGACCGCACCCATCGCCAGCATCACCGCGCCGCCCCAAAGGACGTACGATAAATCTTCATTGGCGACGCCCACATCGATAATGCGGGCCATGACGATGGGCACCAGCAATTCGAGCACCGCCTCGATCCATTTGGAGAGGGTGCCGAAAATACAGCGCCATTTATACTCTTTTAAATACTGAAAGTAACGTTTCACGAATCCCTGCTCAAATTGTTTTTCTATCTACTAAATTATAATTTATCTGCCGCAATAAAGCAAGCTAAAAGGTGCGCCTAAACGAAAAAAGGGCGCTTCATGCGCCCTTTTGCTTTATTTTGATCACAGCAGGATGCAAAGCACGCCGCCTTTCCCTTCGTTGACGATGCGCGTTACGGCCTTGCGCAGTTTTCCGCGCGCCTCCTCCGGCATCGTCTTTTCGTTCAGGTTTTCGCGGATCATATCTTTGAAACTCTTGCCGAACATATCCGTGTTCCACAGCGCTTCGGGGTCTTTTTCGTAGCTGTCTACGATCCCCTTCGCGATCTCTTCGCTGCGGACGGCATCACCCGTAACGGGAAAGACTTCGCCGTGCACATCGACTTTGATGATGTGATAGGAACATGCATCCGCCTTTAATTTTACGCCGCATTTTACGCCGCGACGGACCAATTCGGGCGGCTGCAACGCGAGATCCTCTTCCGACGGGATCACAATGCCGTAACCGAGTTCATCCGCCGCGCGGAGGGCGCCTTGAAATTTCCCGTAAAACCGTTTCGCTTCGCGCAAAGAACGCACATACGCCATCAAACGCAGGTCGTCGGTTATATCTGCGCCGCATTCTTCCGAGAGCACCTTATAAAACATGCCGTCCTGGGCGGCGAGGCTGCAGCGGGCGACGCCGCTGTTTACGTCCGTTTCGCAGCTTTCGCAATATACATCCCCTTCCGCAAATGCGGTTTCCAACAACGAACAGTCTTTGACGCGGCAGATCTTCGGCGCGATTTCGCGCACTTTTGCCATAATATCTGCGATGATCTTGCTCTCTTCGGGCAATACGCTCATCCATTCCGGCAGACTGATTTCGAGGCCTGCGGCGGGAAATGAAAATAAAACCCCCTCCCACAGAGCGGCGCAATCGACCGTTCCCGCACAGTTCGCGGCGAAGGCGAGGACTCCGTATTTTTCCTCCAAAGACTTCCGCAAAGTTTCGCAGGCGTCCGAAGCGGGATCCGCCGTATTGACGAGGACGACAAAGGGAACGGCGCTCTCTTTTAAAGCGCGTGCCGCTTCTTCCTCTTCGGCAATGCATTCGCTGCGCGTACGGCCGAAACTGCCGTCGGAAGTAACGAGCACCGCGGCGGACGCCGAACGCGGCGATACCTGTTCATAAGAGCTTTCGAAAACTTCCAATTGCAGTTCGCCCGCGGCAAGAGCGACCTGCGCGGAAACGCTGCCTTCCTCTTCGGAATATTTCGCGGACAGAGACGCATCTTGCGCGACCGCCCGCAAAAATGTCGTTTTCCCGCCGCCGGTGATACCCGTCGCGGCGAGAGCAAACCGTCCGCCGGTGCGGGCGGCCAAACCTTCGTACAGTTCGTTCACCATATAAAAACAGCCTCCATATACCAAAAGTCGGGTATACGGAAGCCGTTTCGACGCAACCTGCCCCCGTATCCGTCTGTTACAGTTCAGTATATGAGGGCTTATTCGCAAAAATGACGATTCCGGTGAAAAAGGTTATGATTCCTTTTTTCCGTGCGATAATTTTTTAACGGAAGTATGATGTTCTTCGCCCGCGAGCAGGGCGAGGATATTTTTGCGGTGCGCAAACCAAGTCAGCAGGCAGTCGAACAGCAAAAGCATGAACACGGCGATCACAAATCCGTTCGCGAGCCCGCCCGCATAGCGAAAGTAGAATACGAAAGCCTGCACGGCCGCCAACAGCGAAACGCCGAGCAGAGACCCCATCGAGCCCCACTCGCTCGCCCAAATATAAAAGAGGGTCAGCACAAGGACCGCCAGCACGACGAAGATCATCCACCATTCTTCACAGCAGAGAGCGAAAGCGTACATGCCGAGCGTGGACGCGATGCCTTTTCCTCCTTTGAATTTCATCGTTACGGGATAGATGTGCCCGACGATGACCGAAACGCCGCAGACATAGCGGGCGAGGTCGGAAATGAGTACGTCGGTTCCCGCAAAAACCTTGCCGCGGAAAATGAAATAAGCGACGAGAAGCGGAATGCCGCCCTTGACCATATCGAGAAAGAGAGTGAGCGCGCCGATCTTGAGCCCGAACTGACGGCTCATGTTCATCGTGCCCGGATTGCCGCTCCCCATTTTGCGCACGTCTTTATGCTTGATCTTGGAAATGAGCAGCGCGAAATTGAAACAGCCGACGAAATAGGAAACGACCGCCATTACAATAAACCAGTACCAAATATCCTTAAAATACAGTTCCGTCATACGGTACTCCTCTCCTCCCTCTTTTCCGACCAAAGCAACAGCAGCGCCGCGGCCGCGTATAAAACCGCGATCGCCGCCCAAAACGGCGTAAAACAATCGAAAACGAGCCACGCGGCGACGCTGACGACGACGTTAAACCCTGCGCCGATCGCAATAAAACGACGCAAAACGGCAAAGCGAAAGGACAGCGCGGCCAAAATTATAAGCGCAAGCCCTACGGCGACCAAAACGACGGGGACAAAATTCCCGTGGCGGAGCGGCACAAAGCTGAAAAAGGAAAACAGTTTTTCTTCGCTCCTGTGCGGCGAGATCATGAATTCCATGCGCACGCCGGAAGGCGGGATCATGATCTCCAAAGCGACCGCCAAAAGGACCGCCGGCACTATTTTTTTTAATAGAGATACTGCTTTTTTCATACTCTCATCCATACGGCCTACAGTACCCCTTCGCCTTCGCCGCGGTTGCGCGTAACGATGCGGATGGGCGTGCCCGAAAAGTCGAAAGAACGGCGCAGCACGTTTTCTAAATAGCGCCGATAGGAAAAATGCATTAAAGTTTCGTCGTTAACGAACAGAACAAAGGTCGGCGGGCAGACGGAAGGCTGCGAACAATAGTAGACGCGGAGCCTTTTGCCGTTGACCGAGGCCGGCTCGTTCGTTCGGACGGCATCCAGAATAAGATCGTTGAGAGTTCCCGTCGTTACCCTGCGGTTTGCGTTTGCATATACTTTCTGCGCACAGGCAAGCACCTTTTCGGCGCGTTGACCCGTCTTTGCCGAAATATATACGGATTGAAAATAATCCATAAAACTCAGGTCCGTTTTCAGTTTCTGTTCGAAACGGTTGACGGTATTCGTATCCTTTTCGATCAAATCCCATTTATTCATCACGATCACGGACGGCTTGCCCTGTTCGTGCACGTAACCGATGATCTTGACATCCTGTTCGGTCAGGCCCTCCGTGCTGTCGACGACCAACAGGCAAACGTCGGCGCGGCGGACCGCGTCAAACGCGCGCAACACGCTGTAATATTCCACGTCGTCGGTAACGTTTTTCTTCTTTCGTATGCCGGCAGTGTCGATGAGCATATATTTATGCCCGTCCGATTCAAAGGGCGTATCGATCGCGTCGCGCGTGGTGCCGGCAATATCCGTTACGATCGAGCGGTCAAAGCCGAGGAGCCTGTTCACGAGCGAACTTTTGCCCGCGTTCGGCTTACCGACGACGGCAATTTTCAGCCGTTCCGGATCCTCTTCGTCTCCGCTTTCGAAATAAGACACCGCTTCGTCGAGGACATCACCGATGCCCTGCGAATGTTCGGCGGACACCGCGTACGGCTCGCCCAAACCCAAGGCATAATATTCGAACAGCTTGTCGTGCGAAAAATTATCGATCTTATTTACGACGAGAATGACCGGCTTTTTGCAGCGGCGCAGCTTTTCCGCCACATCGTAATCGGAGGACGTAAGTTCTTCCCGCCCGTCGACCATGAGCAGGATCACCTGCGCCATATCGATCGCCGCATCCGCCTGGCGGAGAATTTCGCGCCACATCGTATCCTCGGAGTTGAGTTCGATGCCGCCCGTATCCACGACCGTAAATTTTTTGCCGCGCCATACGGCATCGGCATACAGCCTGTCGCGCGTAACGCCCGGGCGGTTTTCGGTGATGGAAATTTTTCTTCCGGCTATTTTGTTGAACAGCGTGCTTTTGCCTACGTTGGGACGCCCCACGATGGCGACGAGAGGATTGCTCATAATAACTCCTTTTCGCCCTTATTATACAGAATTTTACGCGATTTGTAAAGAAAAAAGCGGCTTGCGCGAGCGCAAACCGCCGTTTCTTCTATTTCTTAAAACAAGCCCATGATCGCACTGGCGATATACAGCACAACGGCGACCCAAAAAATGATGACCCAAGTTTTGCCGTGTGCGCGCGCAAAGCTCCAAGCGCCGAATACGATGCCCAGCAGCAGGGCTATATCTTTGATCAGCTCCAATACGTCGAAGAAAGTGCCCGAAACGTTGATCTTTATCAAAGGCAGCAAATTGTTGACGAAAATCAGAACCGCCGCCAAAATCAAGGTAACATAGCAGCACAATTTTATGAAATCGCGCTTGGCCTGTCCTTCCGTTCTCTGTCTGTTTGCCATAACAAAAATCTCCTTTTTTTGAAATTTCTGCTATTATTTTACCACGAGACATTGCTTTTTTCAAGCAAATGCAACGGTTATTTTCGCCTTTTTTGTCGGAAATGAACTTCTTTTGATGGCTACGTCCTGCCGATTTTTTAACTGCACTCTCTGTCGCAGACATAGACGGCGTCTTCCCCGTCGTTTTCGGAAAAGCGGACGGCTATTCCCTCCCGCTTCGCAGTGGGGACGTTTTTACCCGTAAAATCCGCTTTGAAAGGCAGTTCGCGGTGGCCGCGGTCGATCAACGCCAAAAAGCGGATGCGCGCCGGCCGCCCCATCTGCATGATCTCAGAAATGGCCGCACGCACCGTGCGCCCGGTATAGAGCACATCGTCGCAGATGAGCACGGTTTTGCCGTCGATCCCGAAACTGATCTCGCTGCCGTAAAACTCGACTTCTCCGTGCAGTCCGTCAAGATCGTCGCGATACAGAGCGATGTCGAAAACGCCCATCGGAACATCGGCGCCTTCGATGGAATCGAGGCACGCCTTGATGCGCTTGGCGACCGTTACGCCGCGCGTTCGGATCCCTATAATGACGAGATCTTCCACGCCGCCTTCGCGTTCTATGATTTGATGCGCCAGACGGCGGAAAGTATTGCCGATCCCTTCGGCATCCATCAATTTTCCTTTGATCTTCATATCTTTCCCCTTTCGGTCAAACCTGCCGCGCTGTTAAGGGCGCTTTTCGTCAGTCTTTTGCCCTCAATGTGCGCAGAACTTTTTGAAAATAATCGGGCAGCGGCGCCTCAAACGACATGCGCTGCCCCGTTTTCGGATGGTCGAGCGACAGTCTGCAGGCGTGCAAAAGCTGGCCCTGCAAGGCAAATTTCTGCTTTTTGCTGCCGTATACCGGATCCCCTACGATCGGATGGCCGAGATATCTGCAATGCACGCGGATCTGATGCGTTCTGCCCGTTTCCAAACGAAACCGGACGAGCGTAAAGCCCCTTTCAAACCTCTCGCAGACTTCGAAATTCGTCGCCGCATACCTTCCTTTCCCTTTCGGAACCACCGCCATTTTGACGCGGTCGGCAGGGCTTCTGCCTATGTATGTCTCCACCCTTCCGCGATCTTCCTTGAAAAGCCCTTCGCAGAGAGCCAAATATTCGCGGGAACAGGTTTTATCGGCGATCTGCGCGGAAAGAGACAGATGCGCGGCATCGTTTTTGGCTACGACCAAGAGCCCGGAGGTGTCTTTATCGATGCGGTGAACAATGCCGGGACGGATGACGCCGTTGATCGTGCTCAAATTTTTCAGGCGAAAGAGCAGCGCGTTCACGAGCGTGCCCGTGAGGTGGCCGTTTCCGGCATGCACGGTAAGGCCCTGCGGCTTATTGATCACGGCGATGTCGTCGTCTTCATACACGATATCGAGAGGGATATCCTGCGGAGAGAGGTCGAGCGTTTGCGGCGCGGGTATATGTGCGGTTATAACGTCGCCCGCGGCGATCGCGCGGGAAGCTTTTGCTTCAGCACCGTTGACCGCGACGTAATTTTCGTCGATCAGTTTTTTGGCCGCCGAACGGGTGATCGAAAGCTCTTCCGATAAAAATACGTCCAAACGGGGGGACTGCCGCTGCGAAACGATCACTTTTTCGGTCATTTTTTCCCCGGCTCGCTTTTTTGCTCCGACGGCTCCCCGCCTTCCGAAGGATCGGCGGCTTTCTGCACCGCGCCGAGATCGTTATCCGTTTCCGAATCGGACAGACCTTCCGCCGCTTCATGCAGTTCGCTCTCTTCACGATGTTTATGCGAACGGAAAAGCGCGTCCGTATCGACAAAAAGGATAGCTATGATAAAGAGGACCGCCCCGACGGTGATAACCAAATCGGCTATATTGTTGCTGAAGCTGACGAACCCGAAATTCATGTGAATGAGGTCGCGCACGCCGCCGATCACGATGCGGTCGATCAGGTTCCCGATTGCGCCGCACATGATGAGGACGACGGAGGAACGGAGAAGGCGGCGTTTTTTTGATATCTTGAAAAAAATGAAGAGCAATACCGCCATCGCCACACAGGTAAGCGCGATAAACAGCGGCAGCGCCCACGGCTTGTCGGAGCCGATGCCGAAAGAAGCGCCCTTATTGACGAGCGTTTCGATACCGAGAAAATTCGGGATCCAATACACGAGAGGCCCGTGCGCACCGTATACGGCGAATGCGGCCGCCTTCGAAAGCTGGTCCGCAAGCAGTAAAATAATAAATAAAAATGCGTATGCCATAAATAATTCCTGTTACGATTTTGCGTTTTGATCTCAGTACGGGCGTTGATTCGGTTTTGCGGCGTGGGATGGTTTTTGCGCCTTCTGCGAAGAAGGGACGGCTCCCGGCCCTGCCGGCCTGACGGGAGTTGCCGCCGCAGGCCTTGCCGTTTGCGGCGCAGGCTTCGGGGCCGGAGAAACAGGTCTGACCGAAGGCTGCGACTCCTCCCGCGCTTCTCTTTGCCCTTGCGCAGTATTCTCTTCCGCAGCCGCGGCAGGCGCCGCACTCTCCTCTTCCATCAGCCCGAGACTGCGGCACAATTTTTCGAGGTCGAGGTTCCCTTTCGGATTCAATACGTCGTCGAGATTGAATCCCGTTTCTTCCTCCCCTTCGATATACTTTTCCATGACCGCTTTCGGGTCGAACTTTTCAGGTTCGGGAACGGGCGCCGCTTCCGCCTCTTGTATGGAAAAACTGCCCGCTTCCTTGCCCAAAAGCGCGGAAAGGTTTTCGGCAAACTGTTCGTAACGCTCCGCTTCCTCCTGCGGGATGAGGCCCGCCATCTGCGCGGCGAGGCGCTTCCACTTATCCGCAAAAAGCTTTAACGTCTTCCATTCCGTTTCCGCTGACATGCGGTAAAATTCTTTGATCTCTTCGCCCTTCTCTTCCGCTGCCACGATCGCTCTGCCGATCTTGCCCTCCCGGTTTTTATATTCGGCAAGGCTGGCGCGGAGGCTGCGGTTTTCTGCCACGAGCCCGTCCAGGCGGTATTGCAGCTGCCGCATCTTCGATTCGTATGCCTCGCGAATGCCCGCGATCAGCTGCTCCGTTTCGCGCTGCGTAAATTTTTTAGCCATGGTTCGCCCTTATCTCCGAAATCAGTTTATTTTTTATATCGTATAATTTCTGCGAAAGATCGACTTTGTATACGTGCGGATTATCGATCCGTTTATATTCGTTCCAGAAACTCGCCTTTTCCTCTTCCGCATAAGCGCAGATATCGGAAAGAGCGGGGAATTCATAAACGGGCTCTCCCCCCTGCAGAACGGGAACGGAAAGAGGCCGTACGCGGTAATCGGTAAACGTAGTCCTCTTCCACGTATCTTTCGGATGGAATACAGTGAGAGGACGGCTTTCGTCGATCTCTTCGCCGCGAACGCAGATAAGGTCCGCTTCCGCCTTCCCCGTCTTGTTATCGTAAATGCGGTAAACCTGTTTGAACGCGGGGTTTGTTATCTTATCGGAATTATCCGAAAGCTTGATCTTCGGAATTTCACCGCCGCCGCGAGGGTACAG
>CALVXE010000054.1 GCA_944368795.1 uncultured Clostridia bacterium
CGGCACGGTTACCCGCCATTATTACAAACACCTCAAAGGGGAGGAGACTTCCACCAATTCGGTGGCGACGATCTTCGCCTGGACGGGTGCGCTTGCCAAGCGCGGCGAGCTGGACGGAATCCCCGAACTTGCCGAATTTGCAAAGAAACTCGAACGCGCGACGGTGGAGACCATCGAGGCGGGCGAAATGACGGGTGATCTCGTTTCCCTGTTCCATGCGGAAGGGATCGCGCCGAAAAAGCTGGATTCGCGCGCCTTCTTAAAGGCGGTGGCCAAACGCATGGCATAAAGGTCGACTAATATAAATAATTGTAATATTTTATGTGGGGCACGCGTTCCGTACGGCGGGGACGTGTGCCTTTTTAATATTTCTTTCTGCAATTTTTTAAAAACACTTGCTTTTCACGAAAACAAGTGTTACAATACGAATATAAAATGTCCTTTTGCTATACAACAAAAGGAAGGGCGGCTGCGCATACCTGCGCAGCCGCCCGGGGAAAATTCATTTATCGGCAAGGGCCGTTGGGCCCGAACGGGCGCAGAACATGCGCCGTATGCAGGAAGAACCTGCGCGGCAGACCGCCGCGCGAAACGATGAGAAAAGCAGAGGAGTTTATTATGGACGGTTATCGTAAATCAAACAAAAAGACGATCCTTCTGTCCGTCTTGATCGCCGTTTGCTGCCTTACGCTGATCGCAGGGGCAACCCTTGCGCTGTTTTCGGGCAACGCAAAGTATCCCATCAGCGTTAACAGCGGCGACATCGAGATCGAAACGGCCGTAACGCTCAACGAAGCGTGGCTGCAGGGGCAGAATGAGGACGACCGCACCGTTATGGATACGAAAGACGTAACGGACGGCAGCATTCAGGTCGTGGACGAGCAGGGCGGATCGCTCGGCACGGTTTCGATCGGCGACCCTGCGGCGGGCGCGGATGCGGACGCTGTGAAGGAGATCGGCCTTCAGGGCATCGGCCGCGGCGTCGGCGCGCGCTTTACGCTGAGCATCACGAACAAGAGCAGCGTCGCAATGAAGTATATCGCGTACATAGACTTGGGCGACAGCGCATTCGCGCAGGAGCTTACCGTCGAAGGAGCGGACGGCGCATTTGCCGAAAAGAACGGCAGCAGCGTCGTGTTTACGCAGACTTCGGAAGGAGAAGCCGGCTGGGCGTACGCGAGCGCCGCGGCCGACTCCGAACAGGGTTCCGCGCTGGGAACGGTCTCCTTTGAAATTTCGCTGCCGTGGGACGCTGCGACAGGCGGTTCGGCAGAGCTTACCCTCGTGATCGAAGCGGTGCAGTCCAACGCTTATACGGGCAACGTAAGTTTCGGCGGTACGGAATATGAGACGCTCGGCGATGCACTTACCGCCGCGGCAAACAGCGACGAAACGGAAGCGACGATCTACCTTGGCGCCGGCGAGCAGGAGATCCCTGCCGACGTATCCGGATTGGAGAACAAATCGGTTACCGTCATGGGCGCGGGGCAGAACGCGACGACCTTAACGGGAACATATACGGTGCCTGCGGGCGGAACGTTTACGTTGGCGAACGCGACGCTCGATTCGGCGGGAGAGACAAATGCGATTTCTTCCCGCAATGCGGATTACGGCGATATCGTTATAGATAACGCAACCGTAAACGGCGGTATTTATCTGTATAAGGGTTCGTCGGATACTTCCGAAAACGGAGATGTTACCGTTACGGATTCCACGGTAAACGGGAAGATTACCTATTCGAATTATGTAAAAACGACGGCGGACAGCGCCCTTGTCGTATCCGACAGTACGGTTACGGGTGGAATCTCCTACAGAGGGACGGGGAATGCTTCCGTCGGGACACAGAGCACGCGGTCGCTTTCGGCGCGCGTTGCCCCGAATCCGCAGTACAGCACGGTGGTCATCGATAACGTCGTTTCGAACAGCAATCTTTCGTTTACAAACGTAAACGTTGAAATTACGGATACGGAAATTTCGTTTGTCTACAGCAAATTGCCGGCAATTCTTACGGTAAGCGGCGGCACGGCAAATATTTCCGGATTGACCGTTGACGTCGACTATAATTCGGAACCGATCAGGATAACGCAGTCTATGACGTTCAGTTCGGGCGCGCAAGTCGAATTCACCGATTGCACGATCGACATCTATCATGCGAGAACGAGCGATCTTAGGGTCGCCGGCATGAACATTACCGGCGGGAGCAGCGTAACGCTTGCGGGAAATACCCGCTTCACGATCAACGGCGATCAAACCGTCATTCCCGGCGATTACGTAATGGCGTTCGATCTGACCTCTGCTTCGACTTTGACCCTGCAAGACAGTGTGCAGGCGAGCGTTTTCCGCGGGGCATATCTCGAAAAGGGGAGCACGATCAATGTTACAGATGACGCAGTGCTTTCGGCGGCGTCGCATGCGATCGAAGGAAACAACTTAAACGGCACGATGAACGTGAATATTTCGGGCAATGCGACGGTGCGCAGCAACGGTTCTACTGCGATCTATATGCCGAATGCGGGCACGATCAATATGACGGGCGGCACGGTCGAAGGCAATTGGTCCGGTATCCATGCGAAGGTCGGGAACATCAATATTTCCGGCGGAACGGTGCGCGCCACGGGCGAAAAGAACGTCGTCGGGGCGAACAGCGAAGTAAACGGCGGCAGCGGTTCGCAGAGCGAGGGCTCGGCGATCGTCCTGCATTCGCATTTATACGCAGTTACCCCTTCTTCCTCGAACGACTATGCGGCAGCGGGCGCAACGAATGCTTTGAACGTTGTCATCGGCGAAAGCGCCGTGCTCGAATCCGCGAACTGGAACCCGATCACCTATTACGATTGGGCAAAGGTCGAACAGGAAGTTTCGATCGACAGCGGCGCTTACGAAGTATATACCGTGGCGACAAACGAAGCCGCGCTGCGCAGGCTTCTTGCGAATGACGGGAATATTTCTTCTTACGGTAAAGTGCTTTTAAACTCGGATGTTACAATCCAGGAAACTTCTCTTACGATTTCGGAAGGCGCGACTATTACGTTGGATTTGAACGGCAAAACGATAAAGGGTACAAATGCTGGTTCTACGATCGTAAACTACGGGAATTTAACTGTTACAGGTGAGGGCTTCGCATATTCGACGGATGTCGCTGACCAAGGGCGCCACGCGATTGAAAATTACGGTACGCTCGTTATTGAAAACGGAACGTTCGGAAGCAATGCGAGCCGCGGGAACGCGCTGAGGAATTTGGGATCGGCTACAGTGCTTGGTGGCAACTTTACTGCGTGAAAGCAGTCATGACGATTGAAGCCGCGAACGTTTACGGCGAGATGAACGGTGCGATTGCCAGTGATGGCGGCGTCCTTACGATTAACGGAGGCAAGTATGTTTTAGGGCCCGAAAGCGGCCAGCCTTCATCGCGTTCTTGCTGGAACATAGCATTTACATCGGGAAGCGGCGCTATTGAAATCAACGACGGAACATTTATACGCAATGTCAATTATGAGCAGGCCTTTTTACGAGCCTACGGCGAAAATAGCAGGATAACGGTAAACGGCGGTACGTTTGAAGATCTCGTACGGAATTATATTTTAATTGAAGAAATCGGCAGCGTGGAAATTAATGGCGGCCTGTTTAAAGATTTGCCTGTATACAAGGGCGGCGTTACGGAAATCGGTACCGCAGAAGAGCTGAAAGCGTTTGCTTCTATTGTAAACAGCGGTATGGATTTTGCGGGTTCTACAGTAATTCTTTCCTCAAATATCGACATCAGCGGCGGCGAATGGACGCCGATCGCGGCGGGCACGCGCGACGGCAATACGTATACGGCCGAGAGCAAAACTTTCTCCGGTACATTCGACGGCAACAACAATACGATCAAGGGCCTTACGATCACGCAGATGCCCGAAGGCGCTTCTGCCGATTATGCGTTCGGCTTGTTCGGCGTGGTAGACGGCGGCACGATCAAAAATCTGAATCTTACCGACGTGAACATCAACTTGCCGAGCAGTGAATGCGCGGGCGGCGTTGTGGGCCTTTTGGTCAACGGCGGCGCGGTCGAAAACGTTACCGTTTCGGGTAACGTTACGGCAGGGCGCGGAAATGCCGGCATCGTCGGCCGCATGACGGTCAGCGGAACGATAAAAGATTGTGTCAATGAGGCGACAATCGTAGGCATGCTCTCGGACGGCAATACGGCGGGCATCGTCGGCGCGGCGTACTATACCGCGCAAGGCAAGGAAATGACGATCGAAAACTGCACGAACAACGGCGCCGTTACCGGCCTTTACGGCGTGGGCGGTATCGTCGGCCTTTCTTCGGCGAACGTTTCCGAGTGCAAAAACTATGGCGAAATCACAGGGAACGGCGCCAGCGTGGGCGGCATCGTCGGCGAACAGCAGAATTACGGTTCGATTAAAAACTGCACCAACTATGCAGACATCGTAAACAATACGGCGAATACAGGAGCGTACGGCACGGGCGGCATCGTCGGCTGGGTCCGTTACAGCGGCGCGGCAAGTGCATACCCGCTGAAAGGCATCATCACCGTAGAGGGTAACCGCAACGAGGGCGATGTAACTACGGGCGGGGCATCGGCCGGCGGCATCGTCGGGCACGTTTACAACGCGGCCGTGGTTACGAACAACGTGAACACGGCGGCAGAGATTGGTTCCGCCAACTTTGCGGCGGGTATCGTAGGGTCGATTCAGGTTGACGATGCCAATTCGTTCCTGGAAGATACTTATCAGATCGAAATCGAAAACAATGCTTCCACAACAGCGATCGAAAATATTACCGGACTATGTAAGGATCGGTATGCTTACAACAACTTGGGAGACAGTCCGAAACTGGTTTTCGAAAACAACTTCGCGAGCGAGGACGAACTGAACGGAGCGTTGGAAAACATTGCATAAAAATTTTCGTTTGGTAAAAAACAGTCGGCTTCGGCCGGCTGTTTTTACATTTTCGATGTGTCGGCACAAAAATACAGACTTTGCCGAGGAAAGAAGATTATAATCTGCTTTGTCAACATGAAAAAAACGGAAAACGGCGGCATTTAATGGCAGACCGGCTGCAAAATCGGAAGGCCCCTGTTTTACGGGCGAGGGGTGCGAGGCGCTTCTGCCATAAAAAAGCGCCCGTTGAGGGACGGCGAGGGGCTTTGTTTATGGTTTGTCATCGGGTTGACGGCAGGGTCGGCAGGGGCGGCCTTTTCGGCAGGTCATGCTTTTTAAGGGATATCGGACCCCGACGGCAGTATTGAAAATTTTGACGAAAGAATAAACAGACGGCGGCGGAAAAGCGTACAAGGAGAAAGAGAATTATACGGCGGCGGAAAAGAACTGCGCGCGGCGCTTTTTAAAAGAAGGGGAACATCCGAAGGGAGAAGAGCGGGCGGCGCATGATTTTGCGCAAAGGGAAAACACTGTATTTGCGGGCGATCCCGCGGGAGGGAATGTATGTGTACTGCATTGACGAGCAACGGCAAAAAATTTTTATTCGGCAGGAATCTGGATCTCGAATACGGATTTCAGGAACGGGTAACGCGCGTACCGCGGCGGTTTCCGCTCACGTTTCGGGCAGAGCCGCCGCTTAGAGAGCATTACGCGCTCATCGGTACGGCGGCGGAGGACGGGAATTTTCCGCTTCTGGCGGACGGGATGAACGAGAAGGGGCTATGCGCCGCGGGGCTGAATTTCCCCGAAAGCGCGTCATATTCTCCCGAGCGCGCGCCGGGCGCACATAACATAGCTCCGCACGAAATGATCGCCTGGGTTTTGGGGCGGTGCGCCTGCGCGAAAGAGGCGGAAGAACTGCTGCGGGGCACGCGCGTTGCGGCGGAGGCGTATGCGCCGCACTATCCGATTGCGCCGCTGCATTGGATCTTTGCGGACAGAGAGTATTGCTTTGTGGCGGAGCCGCGCGGCGGAAGATTGGATCTGTACGAAAATCCCGCGGGCGTGCTCGCAAACGAGCCGCCGTTCGGCTTCCATATGCAGAACCTGCGCGCCTATCTCAACCTGACGGCGGAATATCCGAAAAGCCGCTTTCCGTCGCCCGCACTGCGCCCGTACGGGGTCGGAATGGGCGCGTTCGGGCTGCCGGGGGACTGCTCGTCTTCGTCCCGTTTCGTGCGGGCGGCGTTTTATCGGGCAAACAGCGCCTGCGGCGAGGGGAAATTTGCGGAAGTATCGCAGTTTTTTCATGTTCTCGGCACCGTGGAGATGCCGCGCGGCGGCGTGCTGACGGCGGAAGGGAAGTGCGACATGACCCGCTATGCCTGCTGTATGGATGCAGAGGCGGGCGTGTATTACGTCAAAACGTACGAAAACAGCCGCGTGCGCGCTTACGGCATGCGGACGGAAGGGGATGTGATACAACAATTTTCGATGCAGGGCGAAGAGGATATTTTATTCGTCGATTGAGCGGACGGGGCGGTTTTCTTCGCTTCTCGCGGGAAGGGCGAAAGCGGCTGCAATTCTTTGCCGTTCGGCATTTTTGCGTCGGTGCGGGCATAGGATAGTGGAAAGATAGGAGGCCGTTATGCGCAGGACCCTTTGTTTTTTGCTCGCGCTCGCCATTATGCCCGCTCCGTTTTTGCTGAGCGGCTGCGGCGAAAGCGAGGGCGAACGCAGCCGATATGCCATTCAGGCGGAATACGAAGAGGGCGTATTGTCCGCGGAAATGAATTTTTCTTATTACAACGATACGGAAAGCGAAATAAGTTCCCTTTCCTTCAATTTATACGGCAACGCCTACCGCGAAGGCGCGGTTTACGCGCCCGTTTCTCCCGCTTTTAAGGCTTCGGCGTATTACGGCGGAGAGAGTTTCGGCGGCATGGATATCCTCGAAGTTTCCCCGTGTGCGGGCTGGGAAATTGCCGGGGAAGATGAGAATGTTCTTCGCGTCGGGCTCGAAAAGAGCGTCGCCCCCGGAGAGCGCGCGCAGATCACCGTCTCGTACGAACTGCGGCTGGCCGCGGTCGATCACCGCACGGGAATCGCCGAACGCGCGGTGAATCTCGGCAATTTTTACCCCGTTCTGTGCGTATACGAAGAGCCGGGCGGCTTTTACGAATGCACCTATTATTCGAACGGAGATCCCTTTTACAGCGCGTGCGCGGACTATTCCGTAACGCTGACGGCGGATGCCGATTACGTCGTCGCATCGTCGGGGGAGACGGTTTCCGCCGCGCAGAACGGGGCGAAGAAGACGTACGGATATTCGCTGGAAAATGCGCGCGATTTCGCGCTGGTTTTAAGCCGCGAATTTACCGTTTTGCAGGCGGAAACGAACGGGATTTCCATAGCCTATTACTATTACGAAGACGAAGCGGCGGCAGAAACGCTCGCGCTGATCGAGCGGTGCGTAACCTATTTTGAGGATACGTTCGGGGAATATCCGTACCGGACATATGCCGCGGTGCAGACGGGGTTCTGCTATGGGGGGATGGAATATCCGGGGCTTGCGATGCTCAGCGACGGGGTAACCGGGCTCGATTATCTGTATACCGCCGTGCACGAAACGGCGCACCAATGGTGGTATGCCGCGGTGGGGAACAACCAAATCGAAAACGGGTGGATGGACGAGGGGCTCGCCGAATATTCGACCCTCCTGTTTTTTGAAAACAATCCCGAATATGGCCTGACGCGGGAAGGGCTTACGGGCAACGCGCATACGGCGTACAACGCCTATTGCAGCGTGTATTCGCAGGTTTTCGGCAAGGCGGATACGACCATGGACCGCAAGTTGTGCGATTACGGCGAATACGAATACGTGAACATCGCGTACAACAAGGGCATGATCCTGTTCGACACTTTGCACGACGCGCTCGGAGAGCGCAAATTTTTCTCCGCGCTGCGCCGCTATTATACGGCCAATGCGGGTAAGATCGCCGGGCCGGAAGAGCTGTGCGCGGCGTGCGGGAACGGCGGGACGGCGATCGTACGGTCGTTTGTGGACGGCAGCGCGGTGATCTGAAAAGCGCGTCCGTCATGCCCGCCGGGCATTGCAGGATATCAAAAACAGGTATTGTACATTTTTTTCGGGGCGTGGTACAATAGAAAAAACGAAAAACCGCGGCCGCAAAGGCGGAAAAGAGTTTTTTGCGGCGCCGTGAAGAATTCGGAGGGAGACCATTATGGAATATACGGACCTCGGGAACAGCGGGATAAAGATTTCCCGCTTCTGTCTGGGATGCATGAGCTTCGGCGATCCGGCAAGCCAAATGCACGCCTGGACGCTCGACCCAGCCGGCAGCGAAAAGATCATTCGCCGCGCGCTCGATCTGGGCATCAATTTTTTCGATACGGCGAATTGCTATTCGGCGGGTACGAGCGAAGAATATCTCGGGCAGGCGATCAAAAAAAACGTCGCTCGAGACAAGGTGGTGCTGGCGTCGAAGGTATATTTTAACGAGGGAAATTTATCGAAAAAGGCGATCGACCGCGAGATCGACGGCACGCTCAGGCGGTTGGGGACGGACTATCTCGATCTATACATCATCCATCGCTTCGATTACGGCACGCCGATCGAAGAGACGATGCAGGCGCTGCACGGGCTTGTAAAAGAAGGGAAGGTGCGCGCGTTGGGCGCTTCGGCAATGTACGGCTATCAGTTTTACAACATGCAGCTGTGCGCGCGCGATAACGGCTGGACGCCCTTCGTCTCCATGCAGAACCATTATAATCCTTTTTATCGGGAAGACGAGCGCGAACTGATCCCCCTGTGCAGGCAGATGAACGTGGCCCTGACGCCGTACAGCCCGCTCGCCGCGGGCAGGGCCGCCCGCCCGAACTGGGAGGCGGATACGGAGCGCAGCCGCACGGATAAAGTCGCGCACGGCAAGTATGATTCCACCGAAGAGCAGGACAAAGCGATCGCCGCGCGGATCTGTGCGCTTGCGCAGAAATACGGCGTTACGATGACGCAGATCACGTTTGCGTGGCATTTTGCCAAGGGGATCGCCTCGCCGATCATCGGCGCGACGAAGGAGAAATATCTCGACGACGCTGTCGGTGCGTTCGAAGTAAAATTGACGCAGGAAGATATCGCGTCGATCGATGAATGCTATGTCCCACACAAAATCGTGGGAGCGCTGTAATACGCGCAGGAAGGAAACGTTAAAAAGGCGGACGCAAAAATTGCGTCCGCCTTTTCTAAACGGAAGGGGGGGTAGTTTTTCGTATTCCGATAAACGGAACAGATCTATGGAGCATGTTACGCCGCGCGACGCAAA
>CALVXE010000055.1 GCA_944368795.1 uncultured Clostridia bacterium
CGTCTTGTTATCGTAAATGCGGTAAACCTGTTTGAACGCGGGGTTTGTTATCTTATCGGAATTATCCGAAAGCTTGCACTTCGGAATTTCACCGCCGCCGCAAAGGTACAAAGCGGAAAGCTTGGACACGCCGCCCAAAGCCGGCATATCCGCGCTGGTGATCAGTTTGGTGCCGACTCCCCACAAATCGATCTTCGCGCCCTGCGCCTTCAAAGAGGATATCAGGTATTCGTCAAGATCGCCGGAAGCGCAGATGATCGCGTTCGGATAGCCCGCCTCGTCGAGCATGGCGCGCGCCCGCTTGGAAAGATACGCGAGATCGCCGCTGTCCAGCCGGATCCCCTTCGGTTCATGGCCGGAAGCGCGCAGTTCGTCAAACACGCGGATCGCGTTTGGCACACCGCTTTTGAGCGTATCGTACGTATCGACGAGAAGCAGACATGCACCGGGAAATAATTCGGCGTAAGCCCTGAACGCGTCGTATGCGGAAGGAAAATTCATGACCCAGCTGTGCGCGTGCGTGCCGGATACGGGAATGCCGAACAGCTTCCCCGCGAGCACGTTGGAGGTGGAGCGGCATCCGCCGATGATCGCCGCGCGCGCGCCGTATACCCCTGCATCCGGACCCTGCGCCCTGCGCAGGCCGAATTCCATGACGGCATCGCCTTCGGCCGCAAACGCCACTTTCGCCGATTTCGTGGCGATCAGCGTCTGATGATTGACGATATTTAAGAGAGCCGTTTCCAAAAACTGCGCTTCCAGAAGAGGCGCCTTTACGGTGATGATCGGCTCTTCGGGAAATACCACCGTCCCTTCGGGAACGGCATATACGTCGCCGGTAAAGCGGAAAGACGACAGATAGGACAGGAAAGGCTCGTCAAACAGGCGGAGAGAGCGCAGATATTCGATGTCTTCCCCGTCAAAACGGATGGAACGGATATATTCGACTGCCTGTTCGAGCCCCGCAGCAACGGAATATGAGATAATGTTGTTGCGGCGGAAAAACAGATCGAAAACGGCTATATCTTTTTCTTTGCCGTTCTTCAGATACCCGTTCATCATTGTGAGCTGATACAGATCCGTCAGCAAAGTAAGATTGCGGCTCATTCTTTATCCCTCGGCCGGGTATCGTCCGGCTCGGATCCGGCCGCATTTTTCTTTTCTGCGGCGGCTTTTGCCGCGTTTTGTTTGGCGAGGCGCTCTTCCTCCATTTTTTTGCGCTGTTCGCGCGTATAATAAATTGGCTGTATCGCGAGAGGTTCGCCCATCCCCTCTGCCGCGCCGAAACAACAGCCGTATTTTTTACGGTTGATAAATAAGATCGCCAAAAATAATACGACGCCGCCCACCGCCATGATCAAGGCAAAGACCTGCGAGATCGGGACATTTTTGCCGAGTATAAAGCTGGAATCGCGGAGCGGTTCCATGATGGAGCGCACCGTGCCGTAGCCGAAAAAGTAACCGGCCGTCGCGAGCCCGTGCGGTTTTTTCATAAACTTCCACATCAGCGTGAAGAGCAGGGCGAAAATGATGAGATTCAGCACGCTCTCATAAAAGAAAAAGGCATAATGCCATTCGCCGTTATCCAAATGTACGCCGAGGGGGAACCATTGCAGAGCCTCGTTCGTGATTTCCGGCCCGTACACTTCCTGATTGACGAAGTTTCCCCAGCGGCCGATCCCCTGCGCAAGTATTACGCCGGGAAGCAGACAGTCGGCAACGCGCAAAAAGTTGATCTTATGGATCAAACAAAAGAGCACGACGCCGAGCGCACCGCCGCACACTCCCCCGATAATGGACAGGCCGCCGTCGCGAAAGCCCGTAAGCCATTCGGATATATCCGTCGACGGATCGGTTACGACGTAAAAGGTGCGCGCACCGATAATGCCGAGCGGCAGGATGCAGAGTAAAAGATCGAGCGTCCAATCGACGGGAATGTTGCGCCGCTTAAAGAGAAGCGCGACTACAATTGTTGCGAGTATGATGCCCGCCACGATGATCACGGCATAATAGTAAATTTCGAACCCGAAAATCGTAAAATGCGGATTCCCGGACGCAAGCGCGGATGAATGCATAATGTTTTGCTCCGTTGGCCGACATACAGCCGGCCGTTTGTTTGTTTTCTATTATACCATACTTTGCGTGAAAATTAAAGTGATTTGCGGCGCTTTCTTATGCCGAGTTTGCAAAAAGAAGGCGGACTTGCCCCAAATAAAAACCGCCTGTCGTAACGAAAGGCGGTCATTATTCAATTTGCGG
Organism: uncultured Clostridia bacterium; assembly: GCA_944368795.1. Taxonomy (GTDB): domain Bacteria; phylum Bacillota; class Clostridia; order Christensenellales; family Borkfalkiaceae; genus Borkfalkia. The sequence goes on from CALVXE010000055.1 coordinate 2,260, forward strand.
CGGATCTGCCGCAGCCGAGACTGATGAGCAAAGCCCCGTCGACTTTCCGCATCGTATTTTCGGGAAGGGCGCCGATACGCTCCTTTAAACGGCGCTTATCGAGCGTGCGGATCTGTTCGAGCAGTATCACGGAGTCTCTCTGCAGGCCGAAGCTGTGCCCCGCGATCTCTATATGCGTGGGAAGTTTTGCCTTCGTCAGTTTGCTCGTTACCGCCGCCGCGATCACCGTGGGAGAGTATTTGTTGCCGATATCGTTTTGCACTACGAGCACGGGGCGCACGCCGCCCTGTTCGCTGCCCACGACCGGACTTAAATCGGCGTAATACAGTTCCCCTCTCTTGATTTCCATTTCATCGCGACCTCGCTTTTTATCTTTCGGAAAAAACCCTCCCTCTTTTATTGTATGTATCGATATTGGCGAACGTGCCGCCGAGGATGTTTTCCGTACGATAGTATCGCCCGAAACAGCCGGGTTTATACGGAACGAGCTTCAATTTCCGGAAAAAGCAAAAAGAGGACCGCCCGCAGAGAAAGCGGAAAGCCCTCGGATTTATGACCGTGATTTTACTTTTGCGCTTCGCTCGACGCGCGCGCGATAAACGAGACGGCGCGCGGCAGCTTTGCGATCACGTCGGAAGCGGTTACGCTGTATTCGTTTTCCGCTTCCTCCGCGGCAAAATTTCCTGCCTTGCCCAATAAATACGCCCCGCATGCGGCGGAATCCATCGTGCCGATCCCCCGCGCGGCGAGAGAAGCGATGATCCCGGAAAGCACGTCGCCGCTTCCCCCTTTGGCAAGGGCGGGCGTTCCCTCCGCGTTGAAAATCGAAAATCTGCCGTTTGTAACGACGCTGGTATGCCCTTTCAACAGGACGGCCACGCCGTATTCGGCCGCAAACTCTTTGGCCGAAGCGGCGCCGTTTTTCAGCACCTCGTCCAAAGGTTTGCCGCACAGGCGGGAAAATTCTTTCGGGTGCGGCGTGAGGATGACGCGGCAGCTCTTTTCGCGCAATATATCGACGCCGTACTCGGAAAGGGAATTGAGGGCGTCCGCATCGATCACGAGCGTGCCGCGAAATTCCGAGAGAAGAAAGGCCAACGCATCGTACAGCGCGCGCGAAACGCCGCACCCCATACCGATCGCGACGGAATTTGCTCCTTGCATCAAGCTCTGCAAAGCCTCTTCGTCGAAGCGTATCCGGCCGCCTTCGGAGGGAAATTCCGTCAGGATCGCTTCGGGAAGTTTGCCGATACAGTGCGGAAAAATCTCCGCGGGCACTGCGAGCTGCACATAGCCGCATCCGCATTTCAGCGCCGCCGCGGCGGAAAGGAAGGGAGCCCCCGAATAAGAGACGCTGCCCGCCAATATCACCGCTTTGCCGAAAGTCCCTTTGTTTGTGTTTTTCTTCCTGGCAGGAAATAATCTTGAAAAATCGTCCGCGCCGCAAAGCCCTGCCGACGGAGCCGCCGGAAGACGGATGCCGATATCTTTCCGCACCACTTTTCCGCAGACGTCGGCGCCGTCCGCGAGCAGAAGCCCCCCTTTCAATTCGCCGACGGCAACCGTAACGTCCGCTTTCACACAGGAAACGAACGTGCCGCAATCCCCGTTGAGACCGCTCGGAATGTCGGCCGAGACCACCTTCGAACCGCTCGCGTTGATGCGGGCTATCGCCGCGGCAAAGCGCTCGGTCGGCGCGGAACGGAAGCCCGTGCCGAAAATCGCGTCGATGATCACGTCGAACTTTTCGTCCGGAAACTTTGAAAGGATCCTGCCCGCATACAGCGAACGCTGGGCGGCGCAGTCGGGCGAAGGCGCTTCGGAAAGAGAGAAAACGGCCGTTTCGAAACCGCGTTCCGCCAACAGGCGCGCGGCGCACCAACCGTCGCCGCCGTTGTTGCCGCCGCCGCACACGGCTAGGACCGAACGGCCTCCCGTCTCGCGGAGCAATTTTTCCGTTTCGTCGGCGATCGCTTCGCCGGCGCGCTCCATCAGCGCCTGCGACGGCACGCCGAGCGTTTCGATCGTATATTTGTCTGCCGCACGCATTTCTGCGCAAGTCAATACCGTTTGCATTCTTTCTCTCCCCCGTTCAAATATTCAATACAATCGCCGCGACTAATCTTCTTCGTCTGCCCCCAACGACGCGAGCGCATCTTTGGCAGTATCGTAATCGAATCCTTTCGAAAGGAGATGACGGTAGGCCTTCGAAAGATTTTCGCGCGTCATTTCGCGGTTTTTCATATATTTCGCCGCCACGATTTTGGCGGCGTCGCCTTCCCCTTCGCGTTCACGCAAAGCGGAATCGACCTCCTCTTCGCCGGCGCCGCGCCTCTTCAGTTCCAGAGCGATCAGCCGAGATCCCTTATTTTTGCCCGCCGTACGTACATACTGGGCGCAGTATTCCGCATCGTCGACGAATCCGTACCCGCGCAGCTTTTCCAAGACGTAATCGCTTACGGCATCGACATATCCCTTCTTCTTCAAAAAGTCGCGCATCTGCTTTTCCGTCTTCATCGATACGGAAAGATGCGTCATGGCTTTGTCGAGTGCCTGCGATTTTTCGTTTTCCAGCTGAATTTCGTCCAAATGGGCAAGATCGACAGCCTCTCCCGCCCGCAGGCGGTATTTCACCGCCGTTTCCAGCTTCAGCCCGCAGTAAAATTTGCCGTCGACATAGATGTTGCAGCGCTCTTTGTCTTTGATTTGCGGCGTGATCGCCGTGATTTCCGCCATAGCCGCTCCCTTTGAAAAATTCCGCACCCGAAAAGGTGCGGAATCCGCATTTTATACCCTTGCGCCGACTATTCCGCGACGGCGAAGGCAATTTTTTCCGACAATTCGGCAGGATACAGCGCGAGCATACGTTCGCCCACCTGCTTCAAATACTCGTCGTTTTTATGCAAAAACACAAACCGGACGGGGTCGCGCAGCGCATCGAAACGGAAATCGTACCCGACCGTCGTATCCAGGCAACACAGCTTTAAAGATTTTCCGACCTTTTCGAGGAGCCAAAGATAATCTTCGCTGTCTTCCGGCTCGCTGCGGAGGATGTCCGCATACAGATCCGCACGGCCGCAAAATTCCTTCCAGAACTTTTTGATCGCCCGATCGCTCGGCTTCCTTTTGAACAGATTCAGCATCACAGTTTGACGACCCAGCCGAATTTATCTTCCAGCCTGCCCGACTGAATGCCGGTGATCGTATCGTAAAGCCACTTGGTGATATCGCCCATCTTGCCGCCGTTGACGACATAATCCTGCCCCTTGTATTCCATCATACCGACAGGCGAGATCACGGCAGCCGTTCCCGTGCCGAATGCTTCGTTCAGCGTTCCGTTTTTCTGCGCTTCGATCACCTCGTCGATGGAAACGCGGCGTTCGGAAACCTTGTATCCGTGCGCCCGCAAGAGCTCGATACTGCTTTTACGGGTGATGCCGGGAAGGATGGATCCGACGAGCGCGGGCGTTACCACCTCGCCGCCGATGACGAAGAACATGTTCATCGAGCCGACTTCTTCGACATACTTCTTTTCGTTCGCGTCCAGCCAAAGGACCTGATCGAAGCCTTTTTTCTCCGCCTCTTCGCCCGCCTTGAGCGAAACGGCGTAGTTGGCGATGCACTTGGATTCGCCCGTGCCCCCGACCGTGGCGCGGGTATAGTAATCTTCTACGAGAAGACGGGTGGGCGCAAGACCGTGCGCATAATAGCTCCCGACGGGCGAGAGGATAATAAAGAATAGATATTCGGTTGCGGCATGCACGCCGAGCATCGCATTCGTTGCGATGATGGAAGGACGGATATACAGGGCCGTACCGGGGGCCGTAGGGATCCAATCCTTTTCGATCTTCAAAAGTTCAAACAGACCGTCGAGCACGACCTTTTCGTCGATGGCGGGAATGCACATTCTTTCCGCCGAACGGTTCATCCGTTTAAAATTTTCGTCGGGACGGAACACGCGGATCTCGCCCTTTTCGTTTTTAAACGCCTTGAGTCCTTCAAAGATGCCCTGCGCATAATGAAAAACCGTGGTGGCGAGATCGAACGGCACGGGGCCGTACGGTTCGATGACCGGTTCTTCCCACTTGCCGCCCCTGTACTTCATCGTCAGCATGTAATCGGTGAAGATCTTGCCGAACCCGAGCTTGCTTTGGTCGGCGGGTTTTTCTTTGAGTTTTTCCGCTTTGATGAATTTCATAACTCCACTTCCTTCTATAAAACGGGCGCCGTTGTATCCGCCCTTTTTTCCGTATTATTATATCATACCCGCGCAAATTTGTAAATAATTTGCAAAACGGATTATACGAATAAAATCAATCGTTTTTTTCGATACCCTTCTTTCAGTTTTTTATCGGAAACGGGAACCAATAACTTTTCCCTTCGCGGAGAACGATCCGCCCCGCCATAAAATCGGACAGCGCCGAAGAGAACGCCTTCGCATCGTTTTCCTCCACCGCAACGGCAACTGTTATTTTGTCGGCATATGCGATATCTTTCACGTCTGCGCCGCCGCTTGTAAGAAACTTTTTGAGCGCATCGAAATTTTCGTATCCGACGGTGCAAAACAGTTCGCGGCAAACCTTATATTCCCGAAGCTCTGCCGCAGCGAGCGCTTCCGCCGCCGTACCCGAATAGGCGCGTACAAGCCCGCCCGCACCCAGTTTGATCCCGCCGAAATAGCGGGTAACGACTACGGCCGTCTGCATGAGTTTTTTGCTGCGCAGCACTTCTAAAATGGGCATACCCGCGGTGCCCTGCGGTTCGCCGTCGTCGGAAAATCGCATGAGGTTGCCGGCGGCGTCGGCAATGAACGCAAAACAGTTGTGCGTGGCGAGCGAATGCTCGGCGCGCACTTTGGCGATAAACGCCTTAGCCTCCTCCTCGCTTTCGGCGTGGGCACAGTTGGCGATGAAGCGCGAGCGCTCGATGACTTTTTCGTAAGTTGTCGCCGAATACACGGAAAGATAGCTTTTCATGGTTTTAAAATATTGCTCGCAAGAGAAAAAACCACGTTTTTTGCTCTTGCACTCCATTTGGCAATCCCTTGCCTTACGGAAAGGGTGAAATTCAGTAATAACCGCATGCGCGTGGCAAAATGACGCTTTTGCCTAAGCGCACCCAATTTGTCGCATACCTGCGACCTGAGCGGGTGAATGCACCGCGCATATTTTTGGTGAGCCCTTAAAAAGCGCGGCGCAGAGGGCAGAGCCCTCAACTCACGGAAATAAGTTTTAACAACTTAAAATTTATTTCGTGAACAAAATTTTTATATGCACCTTTTTGCCCTTATGCAGGACGAATTCGCCCTTTTCCTTTGCGGACGCGGGTATCTCTGCGTTTACGTCGGAAATTTTATCTTCGTCGATCTTTACACCGCCGCCTTCGATCAGCCTTCTCGCCTCGCTTTTGGATTTTGCCGCCCCGGCAAGGACCAAAACATCGCAAACGGTAGCGGTATTTTCGGGAATTTCCGCCGAGGGCATATTCTCTGCATCGCCGCCGAACGCGGCTTTCGCCTTGCCTTCGGCATCCCGCGCTTTTTCTTCCCCGTGCACCATTTTCGTAAGTTCGAAGGCGAGCCTTTCCTTGGCGGCATTGATGCGCTCGTCTTTATGCGCGCACAGTTCGGAGATCTCTTCAAGCGGCAGGAACGTGAGGAGTTTTAAGCACTTTTCCACATCCGCGTCGTTCACGTTTCTCCAATACTGGTAAAATTCGTAAGGGCTCGTTTTGTTCTCGTCCAGCCATACCGCGCCCTTTGCAGTCTTGCCCATTTTACGGCCGTCGGAAGTCGTTAAAAGAGTGAAAGTCATCGCAAAGGCGGGCTGCTGCTCCTTGCGGCGGATAAGATCTGCCCCCGCAAGGATATTGCTCCACTGATCGTCTCCGCCGAGCTCCAGACGGCAGCCGTATTTTTTGAAAAGAACGAGGAAATCGTATGCCTGCATGAGCATATAGTTGAACTCGAAGAAGGAGAGCCCCCTTTCGTAGCGCGACTTGAAGCACTCCGCCGAAAGCATCTTGTTGACGGAAAAATGCACGCCGATCTCGCGCAGAAAGTCGATGTAATTGAGGTTCAGAAGCCAATCGGCGTTGTTGACCATGATCGCGCCGTTTTCGCCTTCGAAGTTGATGAACTTCGCCATCTGTTTGCGGAAACACTCGCAGTGATAGTCCACCGTTTCGCGCGTCATCATCAGGCGCATGTCCGTCCTTCCGGAAGGATCGCCGATCATGCCCGTGCCGCCGCCGATCAGTACGATGGGCTTATGCCCCGCGTCCTGCATATGCTTCATCGCGATCAGCTGCATGAAATGCCCGACGTGCAGGCTGTCCGCCGTGGGATCGAACCCGATATAAAAGGGAACGCTCTCGCTCCCGAGCATTTTGTAAAGCTCGTCTTCGTAAACGGTCTGTTTGATGAATCCCCTCTCCCTGAGGGTGTCCATTACGTTTTTCGCCATTACTGCCTCCGTAACCGCGCCGCCGGCGCGGAAAATTCGTTGTTTTTGTTTATTGACTTTGATTCTAACACATTTGATTTTGTTTGTAAAACCAATGACGGGCGAAAACGGCAAATCTTTCTTAAAATTTAAAAATTTTGAAAGCGGAAAGGGAAAAACCGCATGCAAAACATTGAAATATTTTTTTTCGTGTGGTATAATTTGAAATGGTAAAACCAAACAATCTGTACGGTCAAAATTTAATTGGAGGAAGAAAAATGCAATATTCTCGCGAAGTTGAAGAAATGATTTGCGTTGCCAAGGGCCCCAACCACGGCCCCGCGCCCATCCCCGAAGAGGGT
>CALVXE010000056.1 GCA_944368795.1 uncultured Clostridia bacterium
GGGATGGACGGAAACGACGGACATTTCCGCCGTTTCGTTCGGGAAAAAGTGCAAACATATGGGCATCCGCTGCGCCCTCTTTACGGATATCACGAAAGACGGGGCCATGCAGGGCGCGAACGTGTGCGAATCGGTGCGCATGCAGAAGGAAACGGAGCTGCAGATCATCGCGTCGGGCGGCATTTCTTCGCTGAAAGATATCGAAAATCTGCAGGAAAGCGGCGTGTACGGCGCGGTTTTGGGCAAGGCGATCTACGACGGCGCCGTCGATCTGAAAGAAGCCCTCGCGCTGTGCGGGAATCAGGATTAAATTTTACGGCCGGCCGTTTGCAGCTGCGCCGCGGCATGCGGGCGCGGATGTTCGGCAGGGCAAAACGCCCGACGGCATACGGAGGAACATATGCTTGCTAAGCGCATCATCCCCTGTTTGGATATCGACAAGGGCAGGGTGGTAAAGGGCGTGAATTTCGTCAACCTCGTCGACGCGGGCGACCCCGTTGCGATCGCCAAGGCGTACGACAAGATCGGCGCGGACGAGATCGTCTTTTTGGATATCACCGCGTCCAGCGACGGGCGCGGCACCGCCGTGGACGTTTTGAGCCGCGCCAGCGAGCAGGTGTTTATCCCTCTCACGGTGGGCGGGGGCATCCGCTCGACGGAGGACTTCCGGCGCATGCTCGCCGCGGGGGCGGATAAGATCGCCGTCAATTCCGCGGCGATCAAAAATCCGCGGCTGATCACCGAGGCGGCCCTGAAATTCGGTTCGCAGTGCGTCGTTTTGGCGGTGGACGCGAAGCGGAACGCGCGCGGGGGCTGGAGCGTATTCCTCAACGGCGGCAGGGTGGAAACGGACCTGGACGCGATTGAATGGATCTGCGAGGCGGAAAAGCTGGGCGCCGGGGAAGTCCTGCTGACGAGCATGGACCGCGACGGCACGAAGGCGGGGTATGACGTCGAGCTGACGCGCCGCGCGGCAGAGGCGGTGAATATTCCCGTGATCGCATCCGGCGGCGCGGGAAAGATGCAGGATTTCGCCGACGTTTTGACGGAGGGGAAGGCGGACGCGGCGCTGGCGGCTTCGCTGTTCCACTTCGGCGAGATCGAAATGAAAGATTTGAAAGAGTACCTCGCGGCGCGGGGCATTCCCGTGCGGAGGGTATGACGGCAAGCGGATTCGGGCAGAGTCGGCGCCCGACACGGGCGCAGGTTTTGCGTTTGGCGAAGCGGCGCGGAAGACAACGGAAGGAGACGGTACGGATGGACATGAAATGGAACGAGCAGGGGCTCGTGTGCGCGATCGCGCAGGATTATGAGAGCGGAGAAGTGCTCATGCAGGCGTATATGAACCGCGAAGCGTACGAAAAGACGCTGGAAACGGGATATGCGCATTATTGGAGCCGCTCGAGACAGAAATTGTGGAAAAAGGGCGAGGAGAGCGGGCACCTGCAGAAGGTGCGCGGCGTTTACCTCGATTGCGATAAAGACTGCGTGCTGCTGAAGGTGGAGCAGACGGGCGCGGCCTGCCATACGGGCAATTACAGCTGCTTTTTTACGCCCGTGCGGGAATGCGGCCTCGGCGCGGAGATGCTCGGGCAATTGCAGCGCATCGTGGAAGACCGAAAAGAAAACCCCGAAGAGGGGAGCTATACCTCGTATCTGTTCGGAAAAGGCGTCGACAAGATCGCCAAAAAAACGGGCGAGGAGGCAGTGGAGCTGGTGATCGCCGCGAAGAACGGGGATAAGGAGGAGATCGTGGGCGAGTGCGCCGATCTCCTGTACCACACCCTCGTTTTGCTGGCGGATGCGGGCGTAAAGCTTTCGGACGTGTGCACGGAGCTGAAAAACAGGCACTAAAAGTTTTTCACAAGATTCTCGGCGGTCTGACGCCTGCGAATTTTCGTGATCTGAGGGGAAACCCGTGCGGCTTTCCCCTCACCGCGCGATATTTAAGGGCACACATAATACGCAACCGCGCGGCTTCACCCTTTCCGTAAGGCAAGGGATTGCCCAATAGGAGTGCGCTGCGGAAAATTGCAATTTCCCTTGCGCGAGTATATTTTTTGAAATAATTACTTGCGTTTCCGCAAACCACGCTTTGCGGAACAAGTCCCCGATATGCGCGAAGGAGCCGGAGATTTTTGCTTGCTTGCAATGGCAAAAATCGATGGTTCCGCAATATCGAGGATCGCCTCGATATTATGAGCGGCCTCGGGCAGGAAAAGTGAATTTGCCGCAACTATATTAGTGTAAGCCCTTAAAAAGCGGCAAAGAGGAAAAATCCGAGCGCAGAGCCGTTTAACAAAACGGCGAGCGTTGGGGTTTTCCTAAAACTCACGGCGTTTCGCAGTGCCTTTGCACGAGGAACGCGTGAATATAAAAGAGGAGTTTTTATGGAAGTAAAACGCAAGGGGTCGCTGCTCTCTTTTCGGCCCGATATCAAAGTGCTCGACGCGACGCTGCGCGACGGAGGACTTTGCAACAATTTTGAATTTACGGACGACTTTGCCAGGGCGCTGTATCGGATGAACGTCGCGGCGGGCGTCGATTATATGGAGATGGGGTACAAGGCATCCAAGGCGATGTTCGACCCTTCCAAGTTCGGAAAATATAAATTCTGCGACGAGGAGGATATCCGAAAGATCGTCGGCGACAACGATACGGATATGAAACTCGCCGTGATGGCGGACGTGGGCAGGACGGATTTCAAGAAGGATATCGGCCCGAAAAAAGACAGCGCCGTCGATATGGTGCGCGTCGCCTGCTATATCAACGAGATCCCGCGCGCCATCGAGATGATCGAATACTGCGCCGCGATGGGGTATGAGACGTGCGCGAACGTGATGGCCGTTTCCAAGGCGAAAGACGAGGAGATCGCGGACGCGCTCGATATGCTCGGACAAAGCCCCGTCGACGTGATCTACCTCGTCGACTCGTACGGTTCGCTGTATCCGGAACAGGTGGCGAAGCTGACGCTGATCTACCTCGAAGCGGGCGAGAAGTATAAAAAGGCGATCGGCGTGCACGCGCACAACAACCAGCAGCTGGCGTTCGGCAACACCATCGAGGCGGCGAGCTGGGGCGCTTCTTACCTCGATATGACGGTGAACGGAATCGGGCGCGGGGCGGGAAACTGCTCTTCGGAACTGCTGTTGGGCTTTTTGAAGAACCCGAAGTTCCGCCTCGAACCCGTGTTGCAGTTCATCGCCGATTACATGCTTCCGCTTCGCAAGGCGGGCGTCGTGTGGGGGTACGATATCCCTTACTTGCTGACGGGCCGCCTGAACATGCACCCCTCTTCCGCCATCGCGTTTATCCGCGAAAAGCGGGAGGATTACGCCGCGTTCAACGGAGAGCTTTTGGAAAAAGACTGACGGATGCGCTTTACGGAAAAATACGGCGGAAGGTAAAAATTTCCTTGCAACGTTCGCGCGATTTCGGCGCATACTTTTTTGCGGAGGATGCGTATGGCGCGGTTTGTAAAGAACGACGATGCGGCCGAACTCGCCTGGAAATTGTTCCGGCAGACGGGAAGCCTTTCGTATTATATGCTGTATAAAGAACTCAAGAAGTGAGGCGGCGGGCTCTGCGGAAACGCGGGCCCGCGCGAGGGCGCTGTTTATGGAGTACAAAGTGGACGCGCTCGTGCTGCGCACGGCGGATTACGGCGAGAGCGACAAGATGCTGACGCTCTTTTCGCTGCAACAGGGTAAAATATCGGCTGCGGCCAAGGGCGTGCGAAAGGCGGGGGCGAAATTGCGCTTCGCGGCGCAGCCCTTTTGCTTTGCCGAATACGTGCTCGCCCAAAAAGGGGAGAGGCGAACCGTCGTTTCCGCGGCGAATACCGACGGCTTTTACGCCCTGCGGGAGGATATCGGAAAGTTTTATGCCGCCGCTTCCCTGGCGGGGGTGTGCGACGCGATCCTTTTGGACGGGATCGTAAACGAGGAATTGTTCCTGCGGGCGGCGAACGCGCTGCGCGAGATGTGCGAGGGGGACGAGGCGGAGGCTCTGATCTCCTTTCTCATAAAGGCGCTGGAACTTTCCGGATACATGCTGGATCTTGCGGGCTGCGCCGAGTGCGGTGCCGTTTTGGAGGGCAGAGTGTATTTCGACATCGCGGGAGGATGCTTTTATTGCGCCGATTGCGCAAGGGGGGCGGGCGTCAGCGAATCGACCATGCAGGTGCTGCGAAAGTGCGCGGGAGAGGAGTACGACGCCGATAAGGTTACGGGCGACGGGAAGGCGCGCGCGCTGAAACTGCTGAACGCCTATTTGCGCGCAAAGACGGAGACGCGCGTGAAGTCTCTCGAAGAATATTTGGATCTTTTGAACGGCGAAATGCCTCGTGCGGCGGGAAACTGAAAAACGGCCGGATATGCGGCGGGAAGGCGGAGTTTTGAGGAGGCTCCGCCTTCGCTTTTTGCCCGAAGCATTTTGCGAAGGCGCATGCAGGGGCGGCGCCGTGCACACTTTTGTGAAAAGAAAGTTTTCGGAAATAGTTTGTTCTATAATATAAAAAGAACAAAATTTTTTCGGAGGCTGGGTGTTAGCATGAAAAAAGTGTTGGCATTTTTAATGGCGATGCTGCTGTGCCTGAGCATGGCGTTCGCGTTTGCAGCATGTGCGTCCGACGGGACGGGTACGGGCGGTACCGATATCGGCGCGGACGGTGGGAACGGCGGAGACAACGGCAATACGGACGACAACGCCAACGGCGGAGACGATGAGAATACGGGCGACAACGGCAGCAGCGGGAATAACGGTTCCGGCACGACGATCGCCGTGGAAGAAATCGCTTTGGATAAGCCGGAGCTGACCATAGAGATGGGAAATGCGGGCGCACTTGCGCCGGTGCTGACCCCTGCGAATGCCAACGAGACGCTGGTTTGGGAGAGTTCCGATCCCGAAATCGCGACGGTGGAAAACGGAAACATTACGTGCGTCGGCGTGGGCAGCTGCACGATCACCGTATCGACGCAGGACAAGAGCAAGAGCGCTTCCTGTACGGTAAAAGTTTTGGGCGTGAAGATGACGGAGGAAGAGTGGAACGCCGCCTTTGCGGCCACGCGCGCCGCTTTGCTGGAGAACGGGTCTTTCCGTTATTATCTTGCCGGGAGCGCGGGCGATGCTTTGGCGATAAGCTATATGTTTGACGGAGAAAAAATTTATTGCGTGGAACAGCTTGAAAAGATCGGGACCTACTATACCCAAGAAGGCGGGAAGGTATACCGATACAGAAGTCTGACACAGAACGAGGATTCGGACTGGAAGAAGGAGCTCTACACGGAGAAGACGTTTGAAGAACTTGTTCAAGACCTTTCGGAAGGAGTCAGGCTGAGCGTGATAGAGGATTACGGCGATATAACTAGCTACGATCCGGAGACGGATATTTATTCCTGCTCTACTTTCAGCGTTTTATTTAAGAACGGTAAATTGAGCGAATTTAAAATAGGAAATGGGACCAAGACGGTGAGTTACGCGTTTTATGAAAATTTCGGGACGACAAAAGTCGAATTGCCGGAAAAGGCGCAAGATATTCCCGTAACCGAGTAAAAGGGCAGACAATGCGCCGATGAAGGTGTATCCGGCGGAGAGAGGAACGGCCGAAAAGGATGAAATTGCGAAAATCATACGGGCAAGCCGAAGAAAGAGCGGGGTTCAAAGGACCCGCTCTTTTTTTGTACGCCGCGGCGGCATGGATCGGTTCACGGATTATTGCGCACGGCGAATAAAATCGAATGCTGAAATAAAGCGGAAAGAGCCGAGGCGAGCAAAAGCGCGCAGAAATAACGCCCTGTAACAAAAAAGTAACGGCGTTTTTTCTTGTCAAGGAAAACAGCGCGTGGTAAAATTGAAGCGGGAGGGGCAAGATATGCAATTTCACGAGCGCTTACAAAAATATCGCAAAGAAAGAAAACTTACCCAGGAAGAGCTCGCCGAAAAGCTCCATGTGAGCCGGAGCGCGGTCGCAAAATGGGAGAACGGTCTCGGACTGCCGAGCGGCGAGTCTCTCGAAGATCTCGCGGCTTTTTTCGGCACAACGCAGGAAGAACTGCTAGCCGACCGCGAAACGGAAACGATCATCGTAGAGAAAAACGGTAAACTTTCGCGGCAAAAAAAGTGGCTGATCGGGCTCATTTCCCTTGTCGTCGCCCTGATAATTGCAAGCTCGGTCTTGTTGGGGGTGTTTCTTGCCCGCGGCAACGAATCGGAACCTGTCGGCGGCGGCGAGACGGAGATTTTGGGGATCGGCGCAGGTTTCAACGCGGAATATGAGGAACTCGACGGGGATGAAAAATTAGTAGTTTATTGCTTGCAGGCAGGGGAAACGTATGAATTTTATGTCCGCCTGTACCATCGGGGGAGCCGGGACGTGAAGCTCGGCAAAGGCGGCGTCGAAATTTATTACGATACCCGGCTGTTTGCTTTCGATGAGGGCGAATATTGGGAAGGGCCGGATCGGGACGATACCCCCGCCGATGAATATCCTTTTTATTTTACCTGTCTCGATACGGCAGCATATACGGAGATTTTGGTGACAGCGGAAGGGTATTGGTGCAAAGCGGCCGTCGTTATCGAAAATCAGGCGTGAATAGGGCGCTGAAAATTTCGTTCCCATGCCTCACATGCAGGCTTTATTCGCGCGGAGAAAAGGAATAGGGGAAGAAATCGCATAAGCGGCTGTTCCGCCCGCGGGGCGGAACAGCCGCTTGCGTACTGCGCCGTGCAAGCCGTGATCGCGCAGCCGATTCGCTGAGGATATCTTACCGATCGAAGGAAGACTTGCGGGGCGCTCTTTTTTGCTTGGGCGGAAAATGCAAAAAACATGCAAAAATTTTTGAAAAATCCGGCTTTTCACTTGAAATTTGCGCCGATATATATTAAAATAGAAGCGTTAGAAACAATTCCAATCTTTTTTAGGAGGAATCTAAAGTATGGCAAAGAAATATTGCTACCTTTTTTCGGAAGGGAATGCAAAGATGCGCGAGCTCCTCGGCGGCAAAGGCGCGAACCTCGCGGAAATGACGGGCATGGGACTTCCCGTTCCGCAGGGCTTCACCATTTCGACCGAGGCCTGCACGCAGTACTATGAGGACGGGCGGCAGATCAACCCCGAGATCCAGGCGGAAATCATGGAATACATCGCGAAGATGGAAAAAGTTTGCGGAAAGAAATTCGGAGACAAGGAGAACCCTCTGCTCGTTTCCGTCCGTTCGGGCGCGCGCGCTTCCATGCCGGGCATGATGGATACCATCCTCAACCTCGGATTGAACGAAGAGGTCGTCGAAGTCATCGCCAAGAAGTCGGGCAACCCCCGCTGGGCCTGGGACTGCTATCGCCGCTTTATCCAGATGTATTCGGACGTCGTTATGGAAGTCGGCAAAAAGTACTTCGAACAGCTCATCGACGCGATGAAGGAAAAGAAGGGCGTAACGCAGGACGTCGAGCTGACGGCGGACGACCTGAAAGAGCTTGCCAACCAGTTCAAGGCGGAATATAAAGAGAAGATCGGACAGGATTTCCCGACCGATCCGAAGGAACAGCTGTTCGGCGCGATCAAGGCCGTGTTCCGTTCGTGGGACAACCCCCGCGCGAATTATTACAGAATGCAGAACGACATCCCTTACAGCTGGGGCACGGCGGTCAACGTGCAGATGATGGCGTTCGGCAACATGGGCGACACTTCCGGTACGGGCGTCGCGTTCACGCGCAACCCCGCCACGGGCGAAAAGAAACTCATGGGCGAGTTCCTCATGAACGCCCAGGGCGAAGACGTCGTTGCCGGTATCCGTACCCCGATGCCCATCGACAAGATGAAAGAGATCATGCCCGAAGTGTACGAACAGTTCCAGGGCATCTGCAATACGCTCGAAAAGCACTACCGCGACATGCAGGATATGGAGTTCACCATCGAGGACAAGCACCTCTACATGCTCCAGACCCGTAACGGCAAACGTACGGCTGCCGCGGCTATCAAGATCGCTTGCGACCTCATCGACGAGGGCATGATCACCGAGCAGGAAGCGCTCATGCAGATCGACCCGAAAACGCTCGACGCGCTTCTGCACCCGCAGTTCGACGCCGCCGCGCTCAAAAAAGCTACGCCCATCGCGAAGGCTCTGCCCGCATCGCCCGGCGCTGCCTGCGGCAAGATCGTGTTCACCGCGGAAGACGCCGTCGAACAGGGCAAGAAGGGCGAAAAAGTCGTACTCGTGCGTCTGGAGACCTCCCCTGAAGATATCGAAGGCATGCACTATGCGCAGGGCATCCTGACCGTGCGCGGCGGTATGACTTCGCACGCGGCGGTCGTTGCGCGCGGCATGGGGACCTGCTGCGTTTCCGGCTGCGGCGACATCAAGATGGACGAAGAGAACAAGCAGTTCACCGTGAACGGCAAAGTTTATAAAGAGGGCGACGTTATCTCCCTCGACGGCTCTACCGGCAACATCTACGGCGAGGGCATCCCGACCGTGGCGGCCGATACTTCTTCCGGATATTTCGGAAGGATCATGGAGCTTTCCGATAAATATAAGGCGATGGCGGTACGCACCAACGCGGATACCCCCGCGGACGCGAAGCAGGCGGCGGCGTTCGGCGCACAGGGCATCGGCCTGTGCCGTACCGAGCACATGTTCTTCGAGCCCGACCGTATCGCGGCCTTCCGCGAGATGATCTGCGCGGATACCGTGGAAGAGAGGGAGGCTGCTTTGGCGAAGATCGAGCCCATGCAGCAGAGCGACTTCGAAAAACTGTACGAGGCGCTCGGCGGTTACCCCGTAACCATCCGTTTCCTCGATCCGCCTCTGCACGAGTTCGTTCCCACGACCGAAGAGGATATCGCGGCGCTCGCAAAGGCGCAGAAAAAGACGGTTGCGCAGATTAAACAGATCATTGCGGATCTGCACGAGTTCAACCCGATGATGGGCCACCGCGGCTGCCGTCTGACGGTAACCTATCCCGAAATCGCGCGCATGCAGACGGCTGCCGTCATCAAAGCGGCGATCAACGTCAAGAAAAAGCACAAAGAT
>CALVXE010000057.1 GCA_944368795.1 uncultured Clostridia bacterium
GAATGGCTCAGGGGTAGAGCGTCACCTTGCCAAGGTGAATGTCGCGAGTTCGAATCTCGTTTCCCGCTCCAATCAAAATTCCGCACTTATTTTTTGGCGCCATAGCCAAGTGGTAAGGCAAGGGTCTGCAAAACCCTGACTCCCCGGTTCAAATCCGGGTGGCGCCTCCAACCCGTTCCCCGTTCGTTCCAAAGGAACGGACGGGGTTTTGTTATAGCACGGTGCCGAAATTCGTGCAATCATCTGCCGCTGTGGCGAAACTGGCAGACGCAAGGGACTTAAAATCCCTCGGAATTAACCTTCCGTACCGGTTCGAGTCCGGTCAGCGGCACCATGTCGAAACACGACGAATTTTGCAGAAAGACGGCTTTTGCCGTCTTTCTTGCTTTAACGTCGTTTTCTCCTTTTTCCAAAAAGTTTTTGATGCTTTTTGGCAGCACTGAATGTTTTTGCATTCTTTTCGGTTGGCAAAGATAAAAAGAGCGCCCGATTTGCGGGTGCTCTTTTCGTATCGTTTTAACGATAAAAGCAAATATCGCTTTCATGTCCCAGAATCGTTTTATCCGAAAAGTAAAAAATTATTAAAAATTTATAAACAAAAAGCGGGAAAAAGGTGTATACTATAAAAGAAAAGGAAAGGGCGCATCCGCATAAGGAGGACAGACGGCTATGCCGGCACAATATACGCATCAAATCATCGCGGAGAGAACGCTGAAAAAACTGCCGGAAAATATCCGCGATAAAATTACCGATTATTCGGCGTATGCGATCGGCGCGCAGGGCGGCGACGTGTTTTATTTTTTGCGCGTGCTCGACGGAAAAACGCAGAACTTGGGCAAGTATCTGCACAACGACGATATCTACGAAACGTTTTGTTCCCTGTATAAGGCGGCAAAACGGCACCCGGAAGCGCTTTCGTACGTCGCGGGTTATATCACCCACTACGCCGTCGATATCGTCTTCCATCCGTATGTTTACGGCCTTACCGAACGGATGATCGGGGAAGATCCGTCCTGGCGCGGGCGCTGGCACGCATATATCGAAAGCGATCTCGATTCTTATTTCGTCCGCAAATACTGCAAAAAGCCCGTCAACGAATATTCCTATCCCGTTCGCCGCCGCGATATCGATATCCGCGCGCTGTATCCGCTGATCGGCGGCGTTTGCCGCGAACAGGGCAGAAGAAAATTTTCTTATCGGTCTTTCTGCCGTTCGTTTTCCCGCTTTTACACGTTCGAGCGGCTGTTTCTCGATAAAAAACTGCGCCGCCGCGGCATCTTGAACCGTATCGAAAAAGTGCTGCATATCCCGCATACCTTTTCCGTTTTGTGCCGCCGCACCGATTACGACGAACGTTGCCTGAACAAGTCGCACAAAGAATGGCATAATCCTTCCGACCCGTCTTTCACTTCCCATGAAGATGCCGATCAATTGTTCGAAAGGGCAGAACGCGAGTGCCTGCGCCTCATCGCGGCTTTCTTTATCGGGCTGGAAGGGGACGTCCCCCTTTCGCGGGAGGATTTCGGAAAGGGCTTTCTTTCGGGCACGGATGCAGGCAAACCGCTCGTGCGGCCGCAGAAGCCGAAAAAGGCGCACCGCAAGGCCGCGTTGCAGGGCTGATTAAAAAATTGTCGTCCATCCTTTGCGCGTCGGGCATCCTGCCGTATAATAAAGGCGGAGGTGCCCGCATGCAAAGGTATTACGATTCGAATATGAAACTTGTCGGCTATGTGTCGGCGGAATCGGCGGGGCGGCGGACCGCGTACGATTCCGATTTCCGCCCGCTCGGTTACTATTATCCCGAAAGCAATAAGACATACGACAAAAATATGCGTTTGATCGGGAAAGGAGATCTGCTCGCCAATCTGTTCGGCAGCGTTTCGGCAGAAACATTGTAGAGCGGACGGCCAAAGCGAAGAAAAAAGTAAAAAAGCCCGCGGGAGAAACGGCCGTTTCTCCCGCGGGCTTTTTTGCGATTTTTAAATTTCAGTTTTCGCGGATAGCGTTCGCAACGTCCGCGCTGATCTTGTCGAGCTGTTCTTTCGAAGGCTTGTATGCGATCTTGATCGCAGGCAAAAGCGCTTCGCATTTGCTCGTCGCCAGCATTTCGTAAACCTGGTCGGGCGACTGTCCGCCCCAACCGTACGAACCGAAAGCGATGAATTTTTTCTTGTTTCCCGTCAATCCCTTAAAATAGGTCAGAAAGGACGCCACGGAAGGCATCATGTTGTTGTTCAGGGTAGGAGAGCCGACCGCAATGTATTTTGCGGTCATCGCGTCCGCGATTATATCCGAGTTGTGGCAGTAATGCAGGTTGTAAAGGCGGGGCTTCATTCCGCAGGCGAGGAAAGCGCTTTCGATCGCGTGCGCCATCGCCTCGGTCGAATGCCACATCGTGTCGTATACGACGATCGCGGTATCGTCGAATTCGTTTGCCACCCAAGATTTGTACAGCGCCATGATTTCGGGAATATGTTTGGTCCAGATGATTCCGTGGCTGGGGCAAATCGCAGAGATTTCCAAACCGGCCAAAGCATTCAACGCTTTTCCCGTCTGCATGCCGTACGGCTGTACGATGTTCGCGTAATATTTGCGCGCCTGAATGTACGCTTCCGGCAGGTCGCACTCGGTATCCAGCCGCTCGTCGGAAGCGTAGTGCTGGCCGAATGCGTCGTTGGAAAACAGAATATTTTCCGGCGCCATAAACGAAACCATGTTGTCGGGCCAGTGCACCATGGGCGTCGGTACGAAGGTAAACGTCCGTTTTCCGATCGAAAGCGTTTCGCCCGCCTTCACCCCGATATAGCCGAGGTCGCCGTAATAGGCGGTCAAATCTTTTACGCCCGCGCCGAACGCCGCGTAAATCTGCGCGTTCTTGGCGATATTTTTCATAAACGGGATCGCGCCGCTGTGGTCGGGCTCCGCATGGTTGGATATGATGATATCGATCTTTGCGGGGTCGATCACCGAACGGATGCGCGAAAGCATCTCGTTTTCGAATCCTTCTTTTACGGTGTCGATCAGGGTGATTTTTTCGTCGATGATCAGGTATGCATTGTAAGTGGAACCCTTTTCCGTTTCATAGCCGTGGAAATTGCGCAGATTCCAGTCGATGGCGCCGACCCAATAGATCCCTTCGCCTATTTTCATTGCTTCCATACAAAACAGCTCCTTAATTTTTGATGCATTCGGAATGTGCGGCGTCCGCCGCTCGATTTTTCACTTATATTATAATCGGAAAAGCGTTTCAGGGCAAGAAAATTTCAAACAAAAGGAGTAAAAATCAAAAAAAGCGCGGTTTTATGGTCGAACGGCCAGGAAAACGCAAAGATTTTGCCCGATTGCCGATAAAAATAATTGACAACGCAAAAACTTTATGATAGACTTTAAGAACACACCGCCTCGGGTGTGATTTTTTTGCATGGAGTTTTTTAAACATGGCTGCTATAAATAGAACAAAAGTTACATTCGAATGCACCGAATGCAAGCACAGAAATTATGACAGTATGAAAAATAAGAAAAACGATCCCGAAAGGCTGCAGCTCAACAAGTATTGCCCGTTCTGCAAAAAGCATACCGCCCATAAAGAATCCAAGTAAGCGGCGCGTTATCCTTATATATTAATAAGAGGTCAAAATGAAAGCGAAAACTGCTGTCAAAAAGCCCAATATATTCGTACGGATGGGCAGAAAGCTGAAAGAAGTCTTTTCCGAAATCAAAAAGGTTACATGGCCTTCGTTCGGCAAAGTTATAAAGTCGACGGGCGTCGTTATCGCCGTCATCGTCGTATTTTTGATCGTCCTCACGGGCATCAATTACGGTTTGAACTCATTGCTGGGGTTGATTTCCGGTCTCGGTGCGTAAGGAGAGGGAGAGTATGGAAAATTCTCTCGAAAGCCAGGCGAAATGGTACGTCCTTCATACCTATTCGGGGTATGAAATGATGGTAAAAGACAGCCTGGAAAAATTGATCGAAAACAACAATTTAAAAAACGATATATTCGATCTTAAAATCCCGATGGAGCAGACCATCGAAGAAAAGAACGGCAAGAAGAAGGTCGTCGAACGCAAACTTCTTCCTTGCTATGTCTTCATCAAGATGATATACTCCAATCAGGTTTGGTACCTTGTAACCAATACCCGCGGCGTAACGGGCTTTGTCGGCCCGCAGGGGCGCCCGCTTCCTTTGAAGGAAGACGAGGTTCGCAAAATGCAGCTGGAGTCCGTCGTGATCGACGCCGACTTTGCCGTCGGCGACGACGTCAGCATCGATGCCGGCCCGCTCGCGGGGTTTGTAGGGAAAATAAAGGAACTCAACGATTCCGCGCAGAAGGCGAAGGTAAACGTGCTCATGTTCGGCAGAAATACCGACGTGGAAGTAGAGTACGTACAGATCCGCAAACTCAACCTTACCGAGCCTGCGGCGCCGTCGGAACAAAACGCTGAATAAGGGCAAGACCCTTTTTCGAATACAGTGGGAGAAGCGCAAATTTTCAGCCGCGCTTTGCTAAAACCACAGTCTCAGGAGGAGAAGTTATGGCTAAAAAGATCACTGCGGTCGTCAAATTGCAGTTGCCCGCAGGGAAAGCTACCCCCGGTCCCCCCGTCGGTTCGACGCTCGGTCCTCACGGGATCAACATTCCCGGCTTTACGAAGGAATTCAATGCAAAAACAGCCGATCAGGCCGGTTTGATCATTCCCGTCGTAATCACCATCTATCAGGATAGATCCTTCACGTTTATTCTGAAAACGCCGCCCGTGCCCGTGCTCATCAAAAAGGCATGCAAGATCGAGAGCGGAAGCGCAAGGCCCAATCGCGACAAGGTAGCCAAGCTCACCGCCGCGCAGGTCGAAGAGATCGCCAAGCTGAAAATGCCCGATCTGAACACGACTTCGCTCGATTCGGCAAAGAGCATGGTCAAAGGCACCGCCCGCAGCATGGGTATCACCGTCGAAGAGTAAATATAAGGAGAATGTGGGAGAGAATACTTCTCGCGCGTACCACAAGGAGGTAATAGAATGAAATACGGGAAAAAATATGCCGACAGCTTGAAGGCATACGATCGTTCCAAATTATACGATGTCGACGAGGCGATGGGGCTCGTAGTCGAAACCGCGAAGGCGAAGTTCGACGAAACGATCGAACTCCATGTCCGTCTCGGCGTCGATCCCCGCCAGGCGGATCAGCAGGTCCGCGGCGTTTTGGTCCTGCCCAACGGTACCGGTAAATCCAAAAAAGTTTTGGTTATCGCGAAGGGCGAACGCGCAGACGCTGCGCAGGCAGCCGGCGCCGATTACGTCGGAGCCGAAGAGATGATCCAGAAGATCCAAACGGAAAACTGGTTCGATTTCGACGTTGTGATCACCACGCCCGACATGATGGGCGTCGTCGGCCGCATCGGTAAGGTCCTCGGCCCGAAGGGCTTGATGCCGAACCCGAAGTCCGGCACCGTTACGATGGACGTCGCAAAAGCGATTGCCGAAGTAAAAGCCGGTAAAGTCGAATATCGTTTGGATAAGACGGCGATCATCCATTGCCCGATCGGGAAGAAGAGTTTCGGCAAAGAAAAGCTTTCCGAAAACTTCACCGCGCTCATGGATGCGATCGTCAAGGCAAAGCCTTCCGCTGCGAAAGGGCAGTACATCAAGAGTGTCGCCGTGTCCAGCACGATGGGCCCCGGTATCAAAGTAAACTTCGCAAAGCTGTAAAAATTTTTGCGTCGGCAAAAAACAGTTGACAGATTACCGTGATTTCGGTATAATGTACAGGTAAATTTCATAGTACCGCAGAAAGCAGGCATCGTTACGATTTAATTGCGCAAGCAGCCCGCCGAGGTAGTCCGGAGCTGTTGCGTTTGCTATCATGCCCTTGTATCCTCGCGGTACGAGGGCTTTTTTATTCGCTTTTCAGCGGTAAACCGCCCTGAAATCGCAGCGATCCGCAGTGTTTGATTGCGGAGATCGCGCGTAAAGAAATATAGGAGGTAAAGAATGTCGGCTAATTTAGAAGCAAAGAAGCAGGTAGTCGAAGAGATCAAAGCGAAGATCCAAAATTCGAAATCCGTCGTGTTCGTCGATTATAAAGGCCTCACGGTCGCGGAAGTTTCGGAACTTCGCAATAAGTTCAGAGCCGCCGGCGTCGA
Source organism: uncultured Clostridia bacterium (assembly GCA_944368795.1). Classification (GTDB taxonomy): domain Bacteria; phylum Bacillota; class Clostridia; order Christensenellales; family Borkfalkiaceae; genus Borkfalkia. The sequence continues at coordinate 6,144 of CALVXE010000057.1, forward strand.
GTACAAGGTTTATAAAAACACGCTCGTGCGCAAGGCCATGAACGAGCTCGGCGTAACCGCTTTCGATAACGATCTTAACGGCCCCACCGCCACCGCGTTCAGCCCGGACGAAACGGCCGCGGCAAAGATTTTTGCGGATGCGGTCAAGGCAATGCCCGAAAAGATCATTCCCAAGAGCGCGTATGTTGACGGCGCGTATGTAGACGTCAACGGAATTAAAGCATTGGCAACGATGCCTTCCAAGGAAGAGCTCATTGCGAAGATGCTCGGCTCCATGCAGGCACCCATCGCGAATTTCGCGGGAGTGCTTTCCGCAATGCTTCGCGGGGTCGTTATCGCACTCAATGCGATCGCGGAAAAGAAAGCATAACACTGCGTTTAAAATCAGCGGCGTAAGCCGCCGCCGTTCTGCCGCGGCGTAAACAGAGGCGGAAAAATCTATTAAAATAATTTCGGAGGAATAATAAAATGGCTGATATCGCTAAGTTTATCGAAGAGATCAAAGGTATGACGGTTGTCGAGCTCAACGAGCTCGTAAAGGCTTTGGAAGAGGAGTTCGGCGTAAGCGCTGCCGCTCCCGTTGCCGTTGCTGCTGCTCCCGCTGCGGGCGCTGCTGCCGAAGCTGCGGAGGAAAAGACGGAATTCAACGTCAAACTCAAAGACATCGGTGCTAAGAAGATCGAGGTCATCAAAGCGGTTCGCGAGTTCACCTCTTTGGGCCTTGCGGAAGCGAAGGCGCTCGTCGAAGGCCTCGGCATGATCAAAGAAGGCGTCAACAAAGAAGAAGCGGAAAAGATCGCTGCCCGCATGAAGGAAGCCGGCGCGGAAGTTACGATCGACTAATTTCCCTTTATTTGCAAAAAGATTTTTGTCAAAACAGGCGGTATTATTGCGTGCCGCCTGTTTTATGTTATAAGGATACCGCGTAACAGTAATCCCTGTCGTTAAAGGACAGACGATCAGCCGTTCAATATCGTCTCGGATAATTCAGGTGCCTACCTTTTGCAAGTATTGCGTTCGATCGGGGCGGTGCCTTGAAAATCGCGAAGAGGCTGTGCGGGATCGATGCGATTTATCTGTCTGCGGCCGCTTGACGAAAGAAAATCGTAAAAAGTTTTTTAGGAAAATAGAAAAGCCGCAAATGGCTTATAATAGTTGCCGGTTTAGCCGACGCAGCAGGAAAAGGCCGCCCGATAATCGGGCGGCCTTAATTTTGCCGTGGATGGAATTTACTGAACCTTTTTCTTTTTACGGATCAAGATTGCGGCGGTAACGGTTGCCCCCAAAGCGATCGCTGCGGCGGTCCCGCCCGCAGCGGCGATCGAAGAACCGCAGCCGCCGTTGCCGTCTTGGGTTTGCGTTTGGTCCCCGCCGGTTTCGCTGTCTCCGCCCGACGTATCGGCGGCCTGTACATAAACGCTGAAAGAAGCCGTTGCGCCGTCGTACGTTACGGTTACCGTCTTAGCGCCCGCGGTGCTCATATCTACGGCAGAAACAGTATAATTCGTTACAATGCGGTTTGCGTCTTCCGAATGGGCCGTTACGATAAGCCCCGTCAAGTCGAGCGATTCGCCTACGGAATAAACGGTTTTCGCGGGCCCGGTTATCGAAATGGATAGGGTATCGAAGGCAAAGTCAAAGCGTTCTTCAAAATTGAAATCGTATGTACGCTCGTTGCCGCTGCCCGTCATGAAGTTCAGGTCGAAATATCCGGTCTTTTCCTCCTCGGTGAGGGAAGCCTCGTACGGAGAGAAGGTGGAGAAATAGATCTTGTTGTCCGTTTCATCCATTTCCATAAAGCGATACCATGCGTTTCCGCCGTTGTAGCTGAACTGGTAGTCGACGAGCATGCCGATTACGGGATTGCCGAAATCGTTTGTCAGATCGATGAAGCCGGAACCGTGGTTATGTCCGCCGGTGATCATAAATACATTGTCGTGCGTTTTGGCTACGTTCCAGATCCGTTCTCCCTGTTCGTTCAAATCGCATTCGTCCGGTTTCGAAGCGCTGCACGAAAAGATGTTGTGCGAAGTAATGATCGCCGGATTGTCGGGGTACTTGGAAAGGATATGATCCAGCCAGGCGAGTTCCGTATCGTTGGGTTCGTACATCAATTGGATGAAGAGATAGGTGTAGCTTCCTCCGTCTACGAACGTGTAGCTGCCGACTTGTCGGCTGTCTCCGCCGACGGCTTCAAAATACACTTTGTTGCCGTTGCCTTCCATCGCCCGGGCGTAGGAGGTATCGTCGCCGAAATATTCTTCAAAATACGTCAGGTCCGAACCGCTGAAGTCGTGGTTGCCGGGTACAAACGTGATGGGGATCCCTGCCTGCGCAAGGGGAAGGAATGCCTCCTCGGCGTTCTGCCATTGATCTTCCGCGTTCCAGTTTTCCACGAGGTCGCCTACGTGCGAAAGGGCCTTGAGGTTGATCGTATCCTGGTTTTCGATCAGCCACTCGGTCGCCGCGTCGGAAACTTCGGGCGTGAATTTGATGGTGTTCTGCGTATCGGGAATAAACGCAAACGTATAGTTGTTCTCGTTTTTCAGTTCGTATTCTTCATTGTTTCCGAACGAACCGACGTGATCTTTCGGGTTCAAAAGCCATTGATCTTGCGTAAGTTCGCCTTTCGAAATGCGTATTTCCTGCAAATTTCCGCGGAGGAGTTTGGTTACGAGGTCATTGTTCTCCGAATCCGCCCATTGGTACAAGTGATTCGAAATTACCGCGCCGATGCGGAAATTTCCGTCGTCTTCCGCCGCATACATGCCGTCCATGCCGCCGCCGGTGTAATTGCGGAAGGAATCGCCCGAATTGGTATACGCTTTCAGTGCGCTGCCCTCGGCGTCGCAGGAGATAG
>CALVXE010000058.1 GCA_944368795.1 uncultured Clostridia bacterium
GGTGGAATACGCAAACATCAATTCATTGAAAGCGGAAAGAGCCTTGTACGAAACGCTCTCCTTCACCATCCATTCCGCCGCGCTGACGTCGGAAACGCCCGCCACTTTACCGGTGTAATAAATGGTCTTGCTGTAATCGATCGTCCTTCCGTCGCTCTGCAGGAAATCCTGCGCCGTGTAATTGTAGAAGGTTTTGCCGGACAGCGGTTCATACTTACTGCCGCTTGCTGCCGGAGTATCGCCCCCTACAATGTAATTGATATACCCTTCCACTTCCGCGATGAAGGCATCGATCTTCAACTCGTGCGGCGTCAGCGTATAGGTGCCGTCATTATTGGGAACCACAGTGCCGTTGTAAGGATATTTGCCCGCGTAGCGATCGATCCCCTCGTCCGAATTCACGTAGCTGTCTTCAAAGAAGAGATACGAACTCTTTTGCTGTTCGCCGTTCGGCTCGGTGTAGTAAGCCAAATTGGTTTCGGAAGCATCGAAGCTGTAATCTTCGCTGCCGTTGAACCAAGTCGAGCGCTGATCGCTGCCGGCGATATTTTCAAACAATTTATTGCGTGCAGCATAGTATTCTTTGGTATCGCTGCCATAACGGCTTTGAAGCTCGTCCAATTCCATTTCCTGCTCGGCATCGAACGGGAGAAGAATATTGTAAACGAAGCCGTACGTTCTCTTTTCACGCGAATACACGACGAAGGAAGAATCGGAAACACTGTCCATCGTGGTCGTAAAATCCGACTGCGAACTTACTTTCTGTTCGTTGACCAACAGATTGTACGCTGTCGTAAGATTATCGCTCTCCCAACGCTCGGTCATATCCAAAGCAATGGTGGCGCTGAATTTATTAATCACCTGCTGTTCGAGCTGATTTTTATACTCGATCGCAAAATAGGAAAGCTGCGTAATATCCGAAATGTCTTCGCCGCTTTCGATGAGGTAATTCCGATTCAAAGAAGAAAGGAAGCGGTTATACGCTCTTCTGCGGGTTACCGCAGTAGACCCGTCCACTTTCTGATACGTGCCGCATTCGCTGACGAGATTGTTGCCGGTATAAACGTCGTAATCGATCACTTTCTGTCCGTCGACTTCCGTGTTCGGATAATAGCTGGACGAAATTTCGTTCGCCCCGGTCGGCACCGTTCTCGATTCGTCCGAAGCTGAATCTTCGCTCTCCGCCGCAATGATCTCCTGTTCATACGTATCGATCGAATTGTTGATCGAAAGCATGACGCTATAGCGCGCATAATTGATTTCATCTTCGGTCAGGAAATATTCGTAACCCGCAATCGACGCCTGGTCTCCCGTTTTATCCGCAATCGCGGCGAGATATCCGCTGACGCTGATCTCTTTGCTCATGCGCACTTCATCCGTTCCGTTGACGGGCTCGCCGTAACCGTTTAAAGAATCGACATTGTCGCGGTCGACGGCGACGTACCCCTCGTTGAGGTAATACAGCGAAGCGAACTGCGCGATGATCTTGCGCTGCGTGAGCGCATCCATGAGCATCTCAAAGGTCTGCGCATACGTATAGCCGCCCGAAGTTACATAGCTGTATCCGTAATTCAGAAAATAGGTAACGAGATCGCGTTTATAAATTTCGTCAGTGGAAACGATCTGCGCGATCTGCTCGTCGGTAAGCGAAAGCGTTTTGCCGCTGAATGCGGTAAACGAAGTATCGAGCGATTCGCGGTCGTTCCCGATATTCACTTCCGCCACGACCTGCGCCATGTCTTTTTCGTTATCGGTGGTGATGAGGTCGCAGCCGGCGAACATGCCGAGCGCAAAGACCACCGCCAATACCGAACTGATAATGATTGTGAGTTTTTTCTTCATAGAATTGCTCCGAGTTCCTTTTTGCTGATGCAATATACTTACTTATTATATCGTATTTTTGCGAGAAATGCAATCGTATTTTTATGAAAAACGCGTTAAAATTATGGAAAAGCGCAAAGTTTTCAGGCAGCGTGAAAACTTTCGGCAAATTTTAAAAACTTCGTCATTTCCAACATTACTTTTTGGGCATCTCTTCCGCCCGAAAATTCGATCGCGGGAGCCTTTGACATTTCCAGCCGCGCCGAAGCGGCAAACCGATCGAGAGCCGCGGCGAGGCGCGGGTCGGCAAGGCTGTTCAAAGACGGCAGCTCCATGCGCCCTCCTTTCGAACTGACCGCCAGCCTGCGGACGTTGAACTTTGCCGCGTAGGATTTGAGTACGGCGATCACGAGCAGATTGAGCACTTCCGGCGGCATTTTGCCGTAATTTTCTTCCAAAGAAAGGCAGACCCGTTTGTAATCGGCGACCCCGCGGATCTCGGCGATCTGTTTATAACAGTCCAGCCGCGAGGCGCTCGCCTCGATGTATTTTTCCGGAATGAACGCATCCGCCTTGATGTCCAGTTCCGCGACCGTCTGCTCTTCGCCCGTAAGCTCTTCCTTCAGCAGTTTCGCATACAGTTCGTACCCTACTTTATCCATATGCCCGTGCTGTTCCCGCCCCAAAACGCTGCCCGCGCCGCGGATTTCGAGGTCGCGCATGGCGATTTTAAATCCGGAACCGAGTTCGGTAAATTCCATGATCGCCTGCAGACGCTTTGCCGCCGTTTCCGTCATCACTTTTTCGGGTTTGAACGTAAAATAAGCATGCGCGAGCACCGAACCGCGCCCGACGCGGCCGCGCAGCTGATACAGCTGCGAAATGCCGAGGCGGTCCGCATCGATCACGATCAGCGTATTCGCCCTGGGAAGATCGATGCCGTTCTCGATGATGGTCGTCGTAACGAGGATATTCGTCTCGCCGGCATAAAAGTTGAGGATCCCGTTTTCGAGCACGGTCTTATCCATGCGCCCGTGCGCAACGCATATTTTTCCCTCCGGCACGATCTGCTCGATCTTTGCCGCGAAACTGTATATGCTCTCCACCCGATTATATAAAATAAACACCTGCCCGCCGCGCGCGAGTTCCCGCACGCATGCGTCGCGGATGAGCGCTTCCGTTTCCTCCACGACATACGTCTGTACCGGCAGACGCGTGGACGGAGGCGTATCGATGGTGCTGATATCGCGGATACCCGAAAGAGACATGTGCAGCGTGCGGGGAATGGGAGTCGCCGTCATCGTAAGGCAGTCGATATCGCTCTTCATGTTTTTGATCTTTTCTTTGTGTTCGACGCCGAACCGCTGCTCTTCGTCGAGGATCAAAAGCCCCAGATCTTTAAAACGTACGTCCGAAGAGAGCATCCGATGAGTGCCGATAAGAAGATCCACCTTCCCCGCCGCGACTTTCGCCAAGATCTGATCCTGCTCCCGCGGCGTTTTGAAACGGTTGATGACTTCGACGTTTACGCCGAAATCGGCAAATCTCTTCAGGGCGGTTTCATAATGCTGGCGGCAGAGTATGGTATTCGGGCACATGAGCGCAGCCTGCTTTCCGTTCAGGATGCACAGATAGGCCGCCCGAAACGCCACTTCCGTTTTCCCGTAGCCGACGTCTCCGCACAGAAGCCGGTCCATCACTTTTGAAGAACACATATCCGCCTTGATCTCTTCAACGGAAGAGAGCTGATCGGGCGTTTCTTCGTATTCGAACGCAGCCTCAAATTCCTCCATTTCCTCTTCGTGCGGCGCAAATTCGAATCCCCTCTTTTCCGCGCGTTCGGCATACAGTTTTTTCAGGTCGAACGCCATCGCTTTGAGAGAAGCTTTGACGCGCTGTTTTACCTTTTCAAATTCCGCGCCGCCGATTTTGGACAGCGACGGCGTCTCTTCCCCCATATAGCGGGAAAGGATATCCATCTGTTCGACCGGCACGTACAGCACGTCTCCGCCGCGGTATTCGAGCGCGATATATTCTTTGGTCCCGTCCGTCGTTTCGATTTTTTTCGTCCCGACGATGCGCCCCACGCCGTGCGTTTCATGAACGGCGTAGTCGCCTACTTCGGGAGAAGTGAACATATCGTTCCGCCGGCGCCGGATGCGCTTTTTCGTCGCCGCTTTCGTGTACAGATCGCCCGTGCCGATGACGGCGAGCTTCATATCGTGCAAGATAATGCCGTGTTCCAGTTCTTCGGCAAGTACGCAGACCCCTTTGAGCATCTCCAGCGACGGAGGGCAATCGGCGGCGGAAACATATTCGTCCGCCAAAAGCTCCCGAAGTTTTTGCGCCCGCGCGGCGGTACCGCAATAGACCATAACGCGGTAACCGTTCGAACGCCAGCTCTTTACGTCCGCGACAAAATTCATCAATCCGTTCAGATAGCGGCCCACCGGCGTAGCGTGCAGATTATAGATCTTCAAAGGTTCGAAAAAATATGTTTTGGAAGCGAACGTCTGCAGAGCCGCCGACCGTACCGACGAGAGATCGGCAAGGAATTTTTCCCGTTCCTCCAACTGCCGCCGGCTGAACGAAAACACTTCGCCGCCGCGGCGAAGGCTGAAATACCGCTCGTCGTGTTCCTTATAGAGCGCGTCGAACTTGTCGTATATCAGCTTGCATTCGTCGAACAGAAAAAGCGCGTCCCCGAAAAAAGAGCGGAAACCCGTCGCGTTTTTCAACAGAGGGAAGAGAAACGAAGCGCCGCCGAACGCGACACCCTCCTCCAATTTGGCAGAGATATCGCCCGCAATGGCGCTCGCGCGCTCGTATGCGGCGGCGTCCTTAAACGCCGCCAGTTCGGAAAAAAGAGCGTCTTTAAGCACGTCGGTCTCTTCCGGTTCGATCATTACATCCGTAGCGGTGAGTATCTCCGCCTGCGAAACGAGAGGCGGACGTTCCCCTGTAATAAAATTATACGGTTTGAGTTTTTCGACCGTATCGCCGAAAAAATCCACGCGCAAGGGGTTCTCCGCATTGATCGGAAAAATATCCAAAATGTCGCCGCGGAGCGCGAACTGCCCCTTGTTTTCGACCGACGCCGTGCGCGTATATCCGAGTTTCACGAGCTTCGCGGGAAGAGAGGAAAAATCGATCTCCTCCCCCTCTTTCAGCCAAAGCGAGGAAAGACGGGCCGGGAACAGCTGCAGCAGGCTTTCGATGTCGCAGACGGTTACCGCGGCGCCCGAGCGGATTTCATGCAGGGCGTTCAGACGACGAAAAAGCGCGTCTTTGGAAACGGCATCCTTGTAGAGCAGAACTTCGTCTTTCGCGCAGAGGAGGGGCGGGCGCACACCCGAAAATCCCTCGATCTCCGCAGCCGCGCGCGCGGCCGTCTGCGCATCCGCGGCCACATATACCGCGCGGCAAGGCAGGCAGGAGGAGGCGATCAGCGCCTTATGCGGCTGTGAAACGCCAAAAACCGCCGTCGGCGTGCCGAGGCGGAGATTTTCTTCGAGGTCGAGATATTCGCCCCCTAAATTGTGCGAATTAAAAAAGTTGCGGGGCATTGCAGCCTCCCGAAATTTACGCGGTCAGTTTTTATTGAACGCGCTCATTACATGTTCGATATCCTCGCCGCGGGCAAAACGGATCGCCGCGTCGGCCGCGTCCGAACAAGCGGCGGCGAACAGAGGATAATCTTCCCGGCGGATCTCGGCCAAAACATAGTTGATGATGGGAATATTGACCTCCGGATCCTTGATCCCGATACGGATGCGCGGAAATTCGGAACAGCCGATTTCGCCGATGATGCTGCGCATCCCGTTGTGCGTGCCCGCGCTGCCCGACGCGCGGATGCGCAGCTTTCCTTTCGGCAAGTCGAAATCGTCGTAGATGACCAGCAAATTTTCAGGCGGAACTTTGTACTTTGCCATCAGCTGTTTGACCGCCCTGCCGCTGGCATTCATATACGTTACGGGGCGGGCTAAAATGACCTTCTCGCCGCCGAGAAACGCTTCCGCCACCGAGGCTTCGCATTCCTTTTTTTTGAATTTGACGCCAAGTTTATCCGCGGCTTCCCCTACGGCCAAAAAACCCATGTTGTGAAAGGTCGTTTCGTATTTCTTTTCGGGATTGCCCAACCCCACGATGAGAAACATAAGCGTAATACTCCTGTCCGACATGCCCGCCGGACCGCATCCAAATCTTTTGTCTGTACGCGCGAACGCCGCGTTTTATAAAAAACGCGGCAAAAATCTTGCATTCAAATGAATCTATATGAAGCGAAGTACCTTTCGGCCGAACCTCTCCGCCTTAGTCGCCGAATGCCACAGAGAGCAAGGCCGAACAAGATAGCGGCTCTTTGCCGATCGCGCGGCGAGATCTTTGAAGCCTCTTTCTGTTTGCGGCGAAAACGGTATCGCGTGCCGATTTCGCAGGATACCCGTGAAAATACAGGACAGCCTCAATATCGGCGACGCCGACATGTCCGCCGACCGCAAACACGAAGCTACGAACGATCAGTCGTAAATTTTCGACATCGGTTTGTCGAGGTATACGTTTTCGATCGCCGCGGCGAAAATGTCCGCGACCGAAATCACTTTGATTTTATCCAGCTTCTTTTCGGGAGGAAGATCGATGGTGTTGAGAACTGCGAGCTCTTTGATCGGCGCCTTTTCGAGGCGTTCGATGGCGGGGCCGCTGAATACGGCATGCGTACATCCCGCATACACTTCCTTCGCTCCGTGATCCATCAGAGCCTGCGCGCCTTGACAGATCGTTCCGGCCGTATCGATCATGTCGTCGACCATCAGGCACTTTTTGCCCTCGATATCGCCGATGATGTTCATGACCTCCATCACATTCGCCTTGGGACGGCGCTTGTCGATGATGGCCATTTGACAGTTGAGCTTCATCGCGACGTTTCTCGCGCGCGTTACCGAACCGATATCCGGCGAAACGACGACAAAATTTTCGTCTATGATTTTTTTATTCTTAAAATAATTATAAATGGTCGGACCGCCGAGCAGATGATCGAGCGGAATATTGAAAAATCCCTGGATCTGCGCTGCGTGCAAGTCCATTGTAAGGACTCGGTCCGCTCCGGCCGCAGTGATAAGATCGGCAACGAGTTTTGCGGTGATCGGGTCGCGCGAACGAGCCTTCCTATCCTGACGGGCATAACCGAAATACGGCATGACCGCCGTAATGCGCCCCGCGCTCGCGCGGCGGGCTGCATCGATGAGAATGAGGAGCTCCATTAAGTTGTCGTTGACGGGTGCCGAAGTCGACTGAATAATGAACAGGTCTCTGCCGCGGACCGTTTCGTCGATATGGACGGCCGTTTCTCCGTCCGAAAACCGACCGACTTCCACGCTGCCCAGTTCGGTGTTCAGCTTTTTCGCAATCGCTTCCGCCAAAGGGCGGTTGGAGTTGCCCGCAAAGAGCTTGATCTCGTTGCCGTGTGTTATCATGTGTACCTCCGAATAAGCTATACTTGCGCGGCCGACGCCGCGAATTTTTGCAATGTGCAGTACACCGGCTTTTTTATTCACTTTTTAAAGTTTAAAAGCCGGCAAAACTTTTTCGTTTTGCCTCCCCCGACCGCACCGAAACGTTTACCGTACGGATGCGGAGCATGCCCGCGCGCGGTTTGCCCCGCACACAGGATCGCATGTTTTATATTGTAAAGTTTTTGCGGCGAATAGTCAAATGTTTTGCATGCCTTTGGCAAGAAGAAAATTTATTCTTGTTTTTGCTCGGCTCCGCTCTTTACCCGTTCGCGCATGCTGCGGAAAAAACCGGACAAGAGGGCGGAACACTCCTCTTCGAGCACGCCCCCCTCCACTTCAACCGTGTGATTGAGCAGATTGCTTTGCGCCAATTCGGCCGTGAGCGAACGCCCCTTCTGTTCATACGCGCCGAAATAAATTTTACGAATGCGGGCATTGAGCGCCGCGCCCATGCACATGGGACAGGGTTCGAGCGTTACATACAGATCGCAGTCGTTCAGGCGCCAGCTTTTCAGTTTTTTGCAGGCGCGGTCTATGGCGTACATTTCGGCATGCGAACTCGCCATCTGCGTCTGTGTGCGGCGGTTGTACCCCGAAGCAATGACTCTCCCCTCGAACACGATCACCGCGCCCACGGGGACTTCGCCCTGCGCCGACCCTTTCGCCGCACGGCGAAGAGCGGCGCGCATAAACTTTTCTTTATCATTCATAAGCCAAAAGCTCCAACAGCAATGAAGGAAGTCTCACATTTTTTTCGGCGATCTGCGGCAGTTCGCCATCCTGCAGCGGATGCGCCGCCGCATCGCGCCCGACTTCGACCGTAAACGACGGGATCCCGAGTTCACGAATACACCAATCTTTATATCCCCCGCAGCTTCCTTCCGTAAATCCGGCGGCGTATCCCGTCTCTTCCGCTAAGGCGAAAGCAAGGGCGCGATCCCTTTCGAGACGATTTCCGCTCTGCCCGTAATACCAATAAATCTCCTCTCCTTTCGTATGGAAACTGAGCGTCGCCGCCGGCAGGATCTGCCGCGTAAAATCGCGCAGAGCGCGCGTTTCCGGCTCAGAAAACGGCGAAGGCCCGATATAATTTTCGGGCGAGGGAATGCGCACGTTCGAAATGCCCCTTCCCCAATCCGCAGGGAAATTCACGTTCAGATCGACGGCGTTTGCGTTCGCCTTCCAAAGGGAAAAGTCTTCGCCGCCGTTGACGCGGCGCAAAAACGCAGCGCGGCACGGCGGAACGGTGTGCAGAAACGCTTCGCCGCGGATCGAAAGAGCCGCGCCGTCCGGATTTGTCAGGGGCAGAAACCATGCGCCGCCGGCGAGAACGCCGCGTTCGAGCTGCTCGAGAGCCAAAAGAGCCGTGATCCATTCGCGAGCATGGATCGCGCATTGCACGATGATTTGAGGCCCTTTATGCTCCCCCGCGAACATTGCGACGAGGGGCTGCCCGCACACGCTTCTGCCGACGATCTGCTTTTCGCCGGCATAACTTTCGTAAAAACGATATACCTTTCCCACTGCATCCATATTCTATTATATGGCAGATGAAAAAAGGAAGCGAATATTTTCTGCAAGCAATAAAACCCATCCGCGTCCGAAGAAGATAATTTTGCAGAGCCGCCTGCCGTAATTTTCGCAGACGGTTATTTAT
>CALVXE010000059.1 GCA_944368795.1 uncultured Clostridia bacterium
AAATCGGCTTAAAAAAGACCAGGAGAGTCAAATTATGAAATTGTGGGAAGGGCGTTTTACGCAACCGAGCGCACAGAGCGCAGACGAATTCAACCAATCGCTTTCTTTCGATTACAAGCTGTATTGGCACGATATCCTCGCGAGCATCGCGCATGTGAAGATGCTCGGGGAAACGCAGATCATCCCCAAAGACGAAGCGGATAAGATCAGCGACGCTTTGGTGAACATTCTCGCCGATATCGAGAAAGGGAATCTTGAAATCGAGGGGGCGGAAGATATCCACACCTTTATCGAACAGGAATTGACCAAACGCCTGGGTGAAATGGGCAAAAAAATACATACGGCGCGCTCGCGCAACGACCAGGTCGCGACGGACCTGCGGCTGTACGTAAAGGACAGCATCGTGAATATCTGCGGGCATATCCGCGCGCTGATCAATACCCTTTTGGATATGGCCAACAACAACGTGCAGTTCATCATGCCCGGCTATACGCACATGCGCAGGGCGCAGCCTGTTTCTGTGGCGCAGTACATCAACGCTTACAGCGAAATGTTCCTGCGCGATCTGGAGCGCTTTACCGACTGCTACAAGCGCACGGACGTCATGCCTTTGGGCAGCTGCGCTTTGGCCGGCACGGACTTCCCCATCGACCGCAGGATGACGGCGAGCCTGCTCTCCTTTTCGGAAATTTCGCAAAACTCCATCGACGCCGTTTCGGACAGGGATTTCGTTGCGGAATACATCTTCTGCTGTTCGACGGTGATGGCGCACCTTTCCAGATTCTGCGAGGACATTATCCTCTACTCGAGCGACGAATTCGGATTTATCGAAATTTCCGATTCTTATTCGACGGGGTCTTCCATCATGCCGCAGAAAAAGAACCCCGATATCCCCGAATTGGTCCGCGGCAAGACGGGCCGCGTTTACGGAAGCCTGACCGCCATATTGACGGTGATCAAGGGCATCCCTACCGCTTACAATAAAGATCTGCAGGAAGACAAGGAAGCGCTGTTCAATGCGGAAGAGACGGTTTTAAGTTGCCTTTCCATCTTCACCGAACTTTTGCAGAACCTTTCGTTCGATACGCGCAGGATGCGCAATGCGGCGGCGGGAGGATTTTCCACCGCGACGGACGTTGCCGACTACCTCGTACAGAAAGGCATGGCCTTCCGCGACGCGCATGCCGTTACCGGACAGATCGTGCGTTACTGCATCGAGAACAATAAGACGCTCGACAGGCTCGACCTGTTCGTTTACCAGAGTTTTTCTTCCCTGTTCGAAGAAGATATTCTGCAGCGCGTGCGCGTAAGCAAATCGGTCGAAGCGCGCAAAGTTATCGGCGGAAGCGCAAGGAGCGCCGTCCGCGAAAACATCCGCTCGATCACAAGGCGTTTAAACAGAATGTTTAAAGAATAAAATATGAATGGGCGAGGCCGCCTTCCGTACCGAACCGTGCGGAAGGCGGCCCTTGTTTTTCTTTATAGAATTGAAAATTTATTTATAAAATTTAAAACTCGCCTTGACTATGCCTTTCGGGTATGATAAAATACGCATATCAGGAGTACGAGAATGGAACTGCGGGTATTACGCTATTTTTTGACCTTGGCCAGGGAGGAAAACATATCGAAGGCGGCGGAAGCGCTGTATATCACGCAGCCTACCCTTTCGCGCCAGCTGGCGGAATTGGAAAAAGAGCTGGGAGCGCAGCTTTTTATCCGCGGAAAGCGCGGGATCACGCTGACGGAAGAAGGCATGCTGCTGCGCCGAAGGGCGGAAGAAATGGCCGAACTCGAAGACAAAGTACAGCGCGAATTCCGCGAACGCGGGGAAATTCTGAGCGGCAATATCGCCATCGGAGCAGCCGAAACCAATGCGGCCGCGATCCTGCCGGACGCCATAGCAAAATTCAGAAACAAGTACCCCGGCGTAACCTTCGATATGCAGACGGATACGGCCGAGCACGTCAAGGAACGGATCGACCGGGGGCTGCTGGACATTGGCCTGCTCGTCGAGCCAGGCGATATCGAAAAATATGAATTTATGCGGCTGGGAATCGGCGACCGCTGCGGCGTATTGATGAACGCCGATTCCCCTCTCGCGCAAAAGGAGTACGTTACGGCGGACGATCTGGCCGGATTGCCCGTCGTGGCGAACAGACGCGCGGAGGTGCAGAGCTTTTACCGCAACGCCCTGGGAGAGGCATACAATAAACTGAACGTGGTCGCGACCTTCAACCTGATCAACAACGCCGCCCTGTTCGCCCTGAAAAATTTGGGATACGTCATCACGCTGGAAGGGACGGTGCGGCATTACGAAAATCCGAGACTGTGCTTCCGGCCTTTCCGCCCGGAAATACAGCAGTCCACGTTCATCATCTGGAAAAAATACCAGCCCACCACGCGGGCCGTTCGGAAATTCATCGAAGAAATTTCTATGCTTCTGCCGCATGACGAAGTATAAAAATTAAGCATTTTACTTATTTTGCCTTTGGGTATATAATGAGAGCGCAAGGCTGAAAGAAGCCGGGCTCTCATTTTTATTTTGGCGGACCAGCGAAATGGATATGGAACAGGCATGCAGAACTTATAAAATCAGCCGCGCGGCAATGGAGAAATTCTGCAAAAAGGGATGGATCGGCCCCGTTATCGACGAGGAATCCGTTCGCAGGGCGAGCCTGATCCTCTTTTTGATAAAAGTGCGCGCGAGCGACGGACAAATCGGAGAATTCCTCTCTTCTTATAAAGAAGACGGCGGGGCGGAACGGAGAAAACGCATTCTGCGCGAACTGCGCGACCGCCTGCACGGGGATATCCGCGCCATGCAGAAAGAACTGGACTGCATCGACTATTTGCTGTTCCGAGAAACTCAAAACAAGGAGGAGAACTCATGAACGGCACTTTGATCGCATATTTTTCGCACAGAGGCTACAATTACGTAAACGGGCGCATCATCGACCTCGAAACGGGAAACACGGAGAGGATCGCGAATGCGCTGCGGGATAAGACGGGCGGAGATTTGTTCGAGATCCGCGCAGAAAAGGAGTATCCGCGCGATTATAAGGAATGCACGCTCGAAGCGCAGAAAGAACTCCGCGCCGAAGCGCGCCCGAAGCTCGCGGAAATCCCCGACCTGTCTGCATACGATACCGTTTTTTTGGGTTATCCGAATTGGTGGGGCACGATGCCCATGCCCGTGCATACGTTTTTGGAGAGCGCTGATTTCGGAGGAAAGAGGATATTCCCCTTTTGCACGCATGAAGGGAGCGGACTTGGAAACAGCGAAAGAGATATCCGAGCACTGTGCCCTGCCGCCGAGATAAGACCGGGGCTGGCAATCCGCGGCAGTAAAGCGGCGGACGCAGGCGCGGAACCGGACGGATGGCTGAAAAAATTTTATAAATAAACGATTTTAAGGAGATATCGTTATGGAATATGTTACTTTGAATAACGGCGTAAAGATGCCGAAACTCGGTTACGGAGTATACCAAGTTTCGCCGGATGAATGCGAGCGATGCGTTTCGGACGCAATCGCCGTCGGGTACCGCTCGATCGATACCGCGCAGGCATATGCGAACGAGGAAGGCGTTGGACGGGCCGTTCAAAAGAGCGGCGTCAAACGCGAAGAATTGTTTTTGACCACAAAAATCTGGATTTCGAATGCAGGAGAAGAAAAAGCGGCGAGATCTATTGACGAATCTTTGAAAAAACTCGGCACCGATTATATCGACCTGATGCTGATCCATCAGCCGTTCGGCGATTATTACGGGACGTACCGCGCCATGGAAAAGGCGTACCGGCAAGGGAAGCTCCGCGCGATCGGCGTTTCCAACTTTTACCCCGACCGCTTTATCGATCTGGCAAATTTCTGCGAGATAAAGCCTGCCGTTAATCAAATCGAAACGCACGTGTTCCAACAGCAGAAAACCGCACGGGAAGTGCTGAAAAAATACGGCGCGCAAATCGAATCCTGGGGTCCGTTTGCCGAAGGCAAAAACGGAATATTCACAAATCCGACGCTGACGGAAATCGGGGCCGCGCACGGAAAATCGGTTGCGCAGACAGCTTTGCGCTTTTTGCTGCAGAGCGGCGTCGTCGTAATCCCCAAATCGGTGCGGAAAGAGCGTATGGCCGAAAACTTCGACGTGTTCGATTTTTCTCTTACCGACGAAGAGATGGAACGCATCCGCGCGTTGGACACGGCGCAGAGCTCCTTCTTTTCGCATTATGATCCGCAGACAGTCGAATGGTTTATGATCTTTGCAAAATAGCACCTTTAAAGGAACATACAAGCGAACGCGGCCGCCCGATTCGGGCGGCCGCGTTTATTTTCCGTGGTGTATTATTCTATCAAATGCAACCGGCGGGAAACCGTGAATTATACGATTAAGCGCAACTGTGCGGAAGTTTATTTTCCGCGGAACCTCGGCCGACGGCGCCGATTTTTTATACCCTTTTCGGATAAACGCGCCGAAGAGCACGCTTTTTGCAAGAACAGCTTACTCCGCTCGGTTTGCTCCTTCCTTACCCGCCGTTTTGAAGGACGTAGCCTTCGTTTTCATCGACGCGAAGGAAGGAGGAGGCGTTGCTCCATTCGCACCCGCCCTCTTGGAAGGGCGACCACACAGTATCGCCGTAATCGTGCGTATTGCGCATAGCCGGACAGACGTAAATATTGTTTCTTCCCGAGGTGGCATCCGTGCCGAGCAGCTCGTACCCGATATATACCTCCGTTTTATAGCCGTAAGAGGTAAGCTCGCTCGAATAAGAAAAATTGACGCCGTTCACACAGAGCAGATCGAGCGCATAGCTTTCGCCCCAGCCGTTGGAAGAAACGGCCTTCTGAAAGATGGTATCGCCGTCCGCAGTGATCAGAAAATGCAGAGTTCTGCCCGCCTCCCAGCCCGCAGCGCTGCCGTACTGTGTACCGATGAGGTATTCGACGTTGTCGTCGTATCCGCTCGAATAAAAGATATCCGCTTTGACGTCGTCGTCTTTTACATATGCGCTGAGTACAATACCCGAATCGGTATAGGAGGCGCTGAAGTACGCCGTTGCCGAATTATGCGCGTTCGCCGTCGTAAGCAGGATGGAATTTTCGGGAATTTCCTCTTCCGACTGTTCCGGCGGCTCGGGTTGTTCGGGTTGGTCCGGCTGCTCCGTTTGCCCGCCGCCCGTATCCGACGGAGGGGGCGTTAAGTCTGCATCGCCTTTCGAACACGCCGCGAATGCGAACGCAAGCGTCAGACAGAGCATGGCAACTATGATCGAGATAAATCTTTTCATGTTCCCCTCCTAAAACCGGCCGAGTATCGTATACGAGCCGCTCGGGATCGTAAGTTTCAAAGTGTCGCCGGCGCTTTCGACCCGTTTGCCGGTGAGAAGATCGATGAAGGTGCCGCCGAAGCCCGTTCCGGACAAGTCGACCGTGATATCCGCCTCCGTCGCTGAATAATTGAACACGACCACGGCGCGCGTATTTCCGCGCAGATCGCCGCGGCAATAGGCGTAATAGACGGCATCGTTATCGGTCGGCACGCGAAAGCGCATGCCGCTCGCGTTGAACGCGGCAAAACTGTTTTGCAAAGTAAACAGCTCGAATACCGATGAACGCAGATCTTCCGACCACGTTTCGATGATATCCTGCCCGACAAACGCGCTTGTGCCCGAATGCAGGAACGCCATGTGCCCGCTCGTCGTAAGCAGAGCCGCTTCCGCCTTGCGCTTGTAATCTTCCACATTCTCGTATTTCTGTTCGAAACAGAGGGGCGCAATGGCCGAACCGCCCAAAGAAACGGCGTTGTCTCTGCCCGACTTTATGAAATCATCCACCGTTGTGGCATTGTGGTCGGTAACCGCATCGATGCCGAGGCTCCAGGCGCCGCCGCCCCACTGCCCCATATTATAATTCTGTACCGTGGTGTAGTGGTAGGAGTAGATATAGTTGTAATCACCCGTACCTTCGGGCAGGATCATGATATTGCGCGCATTGAGCGGCTTTGTGATGCTTTCGTACGTTACCTTTGCGGGATCCTGCGAGCCGAAGTAATACGCGGGAGGCGCGTCGAGGGCCACGCCGTCAAAGCCGAAATCCGCCCAGAACGTTACATACCGTTCGGATTCTTGCTGCCAGGCGGCGCTGTCGAAATTGTAGTTCGGGATCTGCCCGTTCTCACCCCAGTATCCGTAGTAATATGCGTTTGCCGTATCGCTCCAGAACCATTTTGCGGGATCGGGACAGGTTTCGCTGAACAGGAACCAATCGCGCTCTTCCGACTGTATTCCGTTGGCATAATCGAGGCAGGCTTTTTTAAAGAACTCGGACGAACTGCGGGCATAACCGACGTTGCCGAACATAAAGACATACATTCCGAGGCTGTGCGCCTTATCCAGGAAAGCCGCCCAATCGTCCAGCGTTCCGTTTACGGGATCGGCATTGTAGTTATCCGTTGCCCCCAGCCCGGACCAGATATCGCCCTTGCCTTCGTACGGCTGATGTACCTCGATCACTTTGAAGCCGCTCGAGCGATAATATTCCAGCTTTTCGGTCATTTCCGCGATCGAAACCTTTTGCTCTTTCGGATAGTACCGAACGACGCCCGACTCGCTCTGCCACCAATGTTCGGGGACGGGTTCGCCGAACCCGATGATCTGGAATTGATTGCTGTTTGCCCAGCCGTCATCCTCAAAGACGGTGAGTTTAACGTAGCGGAACATTTTGTCTTCCTTCGTCTGAACGGTAAACTCCTGCCCCTGCTGCTCGGCGGAGGAGGCATCCTGCAACGTCGTCCATTCGGTGCCGTCTGCCGACGCCTCGATCTTAAAGCGGTAACTGCCGGGATCCTGGAACTTCTGCACGACTTTTTCGACGCGGCAGATATTGCCCAGATCGATTTGCAGCCAGTGCTCGCCGCCGCTCGATTCCGCGCACCAGTACTGATTTCTTCCGTCCTCGTGTTCGGGATTGGTCGTCGCCTTTTCCGCGTTGAACCCTTCGTTCGAATAATCGGAAACCGCCCCCTTCAGCCCCTGCGCGAGATCTCTTTCAAGCGGCAGGGCAAACACGTTTACGGTTCCGCTCCCTTCGACTTTGAGATAGCGGCAAACCTGCCCTACCTGCGGCGCGTTTTCGGCGGCAGTCCACGCTGTACCGTCGTCGGAAACGCTGACGGAGGAAGCGCCGCGCACTTCGCTTATATAGGCTCCGTACGGGAATTCGTATACCGTTGCGCCGTCCTGCGAACTGCTTTCCGCCGCTGTGGCGCAGTTTGCCGAAGCGAGATCTTTGAACCCGTTGACTTTCATCTCGGCCAGGTTCGCCCACCCGGGCGACGCGTATACTTTGTACTCGACGTTGGAGAAGAGGCCGCTCGTTTCGAAGCGGAAATATGCGCCCGTGCGTACCGCCCTCTCGGCAACGGTAACGGGAGTTCCGTCCGGCCCTGTGGCGATCACCTCAAATTCGTACGTGCCGTAATCCTGCAAATAGATCTCTACGCTGTTTACGAGGCACTCGTACTCCCAGCGCACGCCGCAATACTGCGGCAGGCTGCCGTCGTTGGCGCAATAATAACTGCCGGTATCGCCGTCGAACGCGCTCTCGTGCTCGAACCCCGGGGCCCAGCTGCCGCTGTAACCCTTCATGCCCAGGGCGACGTTGGTGCCCTGCGACAGAGGGCTGCTTTCCACTGCAAATTCACAGCTCGTAAAGGCGGAGCCGTTTTCCGAACCGTAAAACTCGATCTTCACATAGCGGTAAAAGCCGCTTGCGGAATCGGCAAAATTTTTGCCCGCAGCGCCGACGGAATAGTCGGCTATGGGAACCCACGTTTCGCCGTCGAGCGAACCGTAAACCGTAAAGAACCAGACGTCGGAAGTCAAAAATATCTGTTTATAGCCCGTAACGGAGGAAATTTCACCCAAGTCGCAGGTAAGCGCGGGAGATTTATCTCCCGCCTCCGCCTGCCAATAGGTGGATGTATCGCCGTCGGCGGCTGCATCCGCACCGTGCCCGGATGCGGCCGAGGTTGCGGAAGCGGCATAGGAAGGCGTTCCGCCGCGCAGGCTCAGCGCCCCCACCGGGATCATCTGCATAACCATCGTCATTACCAAAATAAAAGTCAATAGGAATTTTAATGCTGTTTTTTTCATGCCTTACGCCTCCTGCCATGCCAGAACGGGATATCCGTTTTCACCGTTTACCCAGACGCCGCGCGACGCATCGAGCGTATCCGCGAGATCGGCAAGTTCTTCGGCGGACACGGCGTAAGCTTCCGCGAGTTCTGCGCTGTAACCCAAAGTACCCAAATCGGATACTTCCTGCGCGTAACAACCGCGTATATCCCCGTAATTCGCACCGCAGACCGTACCCGCGGCGGCAACCGTGCCGCCCCCGCCGATAACCTGCCCGATACTGAATGAGTTTGCAAGCGTACCGTTGTTGAGCGCAACGACGCCGCCAGCATAGACGTTGCCGGACTCTATATTGGACGAAGCGATCGCCGCATCCGTACTGTAACAATCTTCGACTGTACCGCCGTTTTTCGCCACTATCCCGGCCGCGGCACTGCCGTCTGTGCCGAACGCAGAAACCGAAACGCTTGCGGCGCAGCGCGCGACCGTGCCGTTTTCGCTGACGGCGCAGACACCCGCCGCATAAGCGGACGGATTGGATGAGTTGACCTCTACCGTGCCGGATGCCGAACATTCGAAAATATTGACCCCGTCGCCGTACCCGCAGATACCGCCGGCAACCGCGCCCTTTGCGTTGACCGCAAAGCTGACTTCCGCATTGCAGTTCTCAATGACGGCGTTCATTCCGTAACCCGCAATTCCGCCGGCATAGACATTCTTATCCGAACTGTCGGT
>CALVXE010000060.1 GCA_944368795.1 uncultured Clostridia bacterium
GATTTTTATAAAAAAATAAATCCGAATATCTCACGGAAAATCGCAGCGCAGCGAGATT
Source organism: uncultured Clostridia bacterium (assembly GCA_944368795.1). Taxonomy (GTDB): domain Bacteria; phylum Bacillota; class Clostridia; order Christensenellales; family Borkfalkiaceae; genus Borkfalkia. The sequence goes on from CALVXE010000060.1 coordinate 59, forward strand.
TTCGTGAATAAGGCGGCGGAGCCGAGGCGGAAGCGAGCAATGCCCGACAGGGCTTTGTGAGAAACCGGCCTCGTGCGTAGCCGCTGAAAGCGCACTCAATTTGCCGCATACCTACGGCTTTCGGGAAGAGGGTGAAGTTGCGCGATTTTAGAATATGCGTGCCCCTAAATATCGCGCAACGAGGGAGAAACCGCCGCGCGCCCGAATGGGCGTCCGGCAGGTGTCCCCCTCCCTCTCACGAGAATTTGTTTTATCAGCTTAAAACAAATTCTCGTGAATGATTATTGATGGAATTCTTCGCCGCCGTCCGCGCCGTTTGCACCGCCCATATCGGGGCCGCCCTGCGCGCCCGCCGCCTGCTGGTAGATCTTGGCAAAGATCTGCTGGCTTTCGTTGGTCAGCTTTTCGGTTGCGGCCTTGATGCGGTCGTCATCGTCGGAGGCGAGTTCTTCCTTCGCGCTCTTGACCATCTCTTCCAGCTGCGCCTTGTCTTCGGCGGAGATCTTATCTCCCAGCTCGTTCATGGATTTTTCGACCGCAAAGATCATGCCGTCGAGCTTGTTTTTATTGTCGACCTTCTCTTTGCGCTTTTTATCCTCTTCGGCGTACTGTTCCGCCTCTTTGACCGCTTTATCGATATCCGCTTCGGACAGATTCGTCGAAGACGTGATGGTGATATCCGTGCTCTTCTGCGTGCCGAGGTCTTTTGCCGTAACGTGCACGATGCCGTTGGCGTCGACGTCGAAAGTAACCTCGATCTGCGGGATGCCGCGCGGTGCGGGCGGGATGCCCGTCAGCTCGAAGCGGCCGAGCGTCTTGTTGTCCTTGGCAAATTCACGTTCGCCCTGCAGGATGTGGATGTCCACCTGCGTCTGGTTATCCGCCGCGGTGGAGAATACCTGCGACTTTTTCGCCGGAATGGTCGTGTTGCGCTCGATGAGTTTTGTGAACACGCCGCCCAGCGTTTCGATACCCAAGGACAGGGGCATGACGTCCAAAAGCAGAACGTCTTTCACTTCGCCGGAAAGGACGCCGCCCTGGATCGCCGCGCCGATGGCGACGCATTCGTCGGGGTTGATGCCCTTGAACGGCTCTTTGCCGGTGATCTGTTTGACCTTTTCGACGACCGCGGGGATACGCGTGGAGCCGCCGACGAGGATGACTTTGTCGATATCGCTGTACGAGAGACCCGCATCCTTCATGGCGAGGCGCATCGGCTCGCTCGTCTTTTCCACGAGGTCGGCCGTCAGCGCGTCGAACTTCTGACGGGTGAGGTCTACGTCGAGGTGTTTCGGGCCTTCGGCCGTAGCCGTGATGAACGGCAGGTTGATATTCGTCGTGGTCATGCCGGAAAGTTCGATCTTTGCCTTTTCGGCCGCCTCTTTCAGGCGCTGCATGGCCATCTTGTCTTTGGAGAGATCGATGCCCTCTTTCGCCTTGAACTCGTCGACCAAATAATCCATGACGCGCTTATCGAAGTCGTCGCCGCCGAGCATGTTGTTGCCGTTGGTCGCCAAAACTTCGAACACGCCGTCGCCGATCTCCAAAATGGACACGTCGAACGTGCCGCCGCCGAGGTCGTAGATCATGACCTTGTGGTTGTTTGCGTCTTTATCCAAACCGTACGCGAGCGCCGCCGCCGTGGGCTCGTTGATGATGCGCAGGACGTTGAGGCCCGCGATCTTGCCCGCGTCTTTGGTGGCCTGGCGCTGGCTGTCGGTAAAGTATGCCGGGCAGGTGATGACGGCGTCCGTTACCTTCGAGCCCAAATAGCTTTCCGCATCCGCCTTGAGTTTGGAGAGGATCATTGCGGAAATTTCCTGCGGGGAATATTTCTTCCCGTCGATATCCACCTTATAATCGCTGCCCATGTGGCGCTTGATGGAGATGACCGTTCTATCCGGATTGGCGACAGCCTGGCGCTTTGCCACCTGCCCCACGATCCTCTGCCCGTCCTTCTGGAATGCGACGACCGAAGGGGTCGTGCGCGCGCCTTCCGGATTGGGGATGACGACTGCCTCGCCGCCTTCCATGACGGCTACGCAAGAGTTGGTTGTTCCTAAATCGATGCCGATTACTTTTCCCATAATATATCACTCCTTTATCAGGTAAAAGATATTACCGAATTTTAATTTTTTATTTGCAAACGGCTTGCGCCGATCGTTTTTTAATAATTACTTGCAAGAGAAAAAACCACGTTTTTTGCTCTTGCACTCCATTTGGCAATCCCTTGCCTTACGGAAAGGGTGAAAACGCGGCATTACAATATTATGTGTGCCCTTAATTATGCCGCGTTGAGGGGAAAGCCGTTCGGGTTGCCCCTCACCCTCACGGAAATTCGCAGGCGACAGCTCGCCGAGAATTTCGTGAATCCCTTTACGTCGTTACCTTGACCTGCGCGAAACGGATGACCTTATCTCCCCGTTTATAGCCTTTGAGGAAAACCTCTTTGACATACCCGGGTTCCACGCCGTCGGCCGCAGGCTCGCTCATGATCGCCTCGCAGAAAGCGGGGTCGAACTCTTCGTCTTTGGGGTCGATCTCTTCGATCCCCTCCTCGTCCAGGAGCTTTTTGAAACTGCGCAGGACCATTTCGATGCCCTTTTTGGTCTGTTCGTCGCATGTGGCGAGCGCGCGCTCCAAATTGTCTCCCACCGGGAGGACCTTAACGATCACGTCCGCCTTGCCGTCTAAATAGGCGCTGCGGCGGGTCTGTTCGTTGCGCTTGCGGAAATTATCGAATTCCGCGGCGGTACGCATCCATTTGTCTTTGAATGCGGCGGCTTCCGCCTTCGCCGCTTCCAGCTCTTCCTTCATCTTCTCGCGGCGGCAGTGCTTTTCGTGCTCGTGCCCGGACTCTCCTCCGTGCTTACAGCCCTCTTTCTGTTCGCAGTCATCGCCCTGCCCGCGGCAGCATTCTTCCGCCTGCGGTTCCGCTTCGGGGACCGACGACGCGGCGCCTTCCGCGGCGGGAGCCTGGTTTTCCTGCGGCACTTCCGCCTGTTCCTTTATTTCTTCGTTCATTGTTTGCCGTCCTTATTGTTGTGTTTGTCTCTGTTTTTGTTTTCCACGATCCCTTCCAGAGCCCTGCCGACGTTTTCGAGCACGGCGATGACCTTCGGATAGTCCATGCGGATGGGGCCGATGACACCGTAAGTGCCGAGATTTTTGCCCCCCGCCGAATAGGTCGCCGTTACCAGCGAACAGTCGTCCGGCACGTCTTTGTCGCCGGAAGAGCCGATCTTGACGCTGATCTGGATCTCGTCGTTCTCGTCGCCGATCAGTTCCGCGATCTTATCTTTGCTGGAAATGACGGAGAGGAAATTTTTGACGTTGCCGATATCTTCGTACTCGGGATGGTTGAAAATCTTTTCCGCGCCCGTGAGAACGACGTCCTCTTCGCGGGGATGCGTGTACGTTTTCAGCGCGTCGATCACCTCCGCCATGACCTGGCGGTATTGGCCGAATTCCTGCAGCGCTTCCTCTTCCACCTCTTTCGCTTCGGTGAGGGCCTTGCCCTCGAACAGCTTCGAGATGACGCGCGAAGCGTTTTCCAGCTCTTCGTCCGTCATGTTTTCGGGGACGCGGATAAAACTGTCCCGCAAAATGCGCTCGCCGGTTACGATGACGAGAAGGGCGCGGCCGTCTCCGCACGGGAGCAAGGTGATGCTGCGGATGCGCTCGGCGTCCGCGTGCGGGCCGATCGCCACCGACGTATAATCGGTGAGGTCGCTGATCACCTTCGAAACGCTCTTGATCAAGTGCTCGACGTCGTTGGATTTACTGCTGAAAGCGCTTTGGATATAGTCGAGATCGCTGTCGGACAGGTTGCCCTTTTCCATCAGCTCTTCGATATAAAAGCGGTATGCCTGCGGTGAAGGGACCCTGCCGCCCGACGTATGGAACTGGGTGAGATACCCCAGCTCTTCCAAAGATGCGAGTTCGTTGCGCACGGTCGCCGAACTGATGTCGGTAAGATGCTTTTCCGCAATGTTCTTGCTGGATACGGGCACGGCGGTGTTGATGTACTCGTCTACCACGATCTGCAAAATTTTCTTTTTTCGATCGGACATTTTCATGGCCGCGGACACCTCGCTCTGTTTTGGCACTTGTTTTTTTAAATGTTAGCACTCTCAACACCTAAGTGCTAACGTTATTATATATTTATTGTTAAGCCTTGTCAAGGATTTTATGCCAAAATTTTTATTTTTGCAAAAATTTTTTGCGGCAAAAGGGGCGCCCCTATAAAAAGGCGCCCCTTTTGTCATATCGGTAGGTTATTATAATGGAGTAGACTTGTTTTCGGCTTTCCGCCGCCCTCTTTGAGTTAACCAAAGTTTACTATATTCTACCATACAGTCTGCGCAATGTCAACAGAATTAACCGCGTTTAACGAAAATAACGGAAAAATTTTTTTCGCGGCGATTGACAGGTGCGCATGCATTGTGGTAAAATCGGCTAAAAACCTTTACACGGACACGGCTATGCGCAGAGACCTCATTCGTAAATTCGTAAAATACGCAAGTTTGAATATGCTCGGCATGATCGGGCTGTCGCTGTATATTTTGGCGGACACCTATTTCGTTTCGGCAAAAATGGGATCGGACGGGCTCGCCGCGCTCAACATAGCCATCCCCGCATATTCGGTAATCAACGCCTGCGGCCTGATGCTCGGCACGGGCGGCGCGACGAAATACGCGGTGCTGCACACCCAAAACGACGCGCGCAAAGAGGGAATTTTTACGCACACGCTGATCACGGGGATCGGCTTGGGCTTATTGTTCGCATTGGCGGGGCTGTTTTTTTCCGCGCCGATCGCTTCGGCGCTCGGGGCGAACGGAGAGATCATCGGGCTGACGGACGAATACCTGCGCACTTTGATGCTCATGTCGCCCTTTTTCATATGCAACGGCCTGCTGAACGCATATGTGCGCAACGACGGTTCGCCCAACCTTTCGATGGCCGCCATGCTGATCGGCAGTATTTCCAACATCTTTCTCGATTACCTGTTCATGTACCCGCTGAACATGGGCATGTTCGGCGCGGCGCTCGCCACCGGCTGCGCGCCCATACTCGGCCTGCTGACGCTGAGCCTGCATTTTGTACGGCGCAAAAACACCTTCGGCATACGCTTCCGGCGCGGATATATCGAGAACGTCGGCAATGCCGTCAAACTCGGCGTGCCCTCCTTTATCAACGAAATTTCTTCCGGAATCGTGCTGCTCGTATTCAATTACATCATTCTCGGGATATCGGGCAACACGGGCGTGGCCGCTTACGGCGTGGTGGCGAACATTTCCCTGGTATGCGTGGCCGTGTTTACCGGCCTTGCACAGGGCATGCAGCCGCTGGTCAGCAGTTCTTACGCGATGGGCGACGAGAAAGGGGTGCGCACCCTGCACCGATGTTCTCTGCTTACCGCCGCCGCGCTGGGCGCGGTTTTCATTGCGATCTGCTGTGCATTGGCACCGCAGCTCACCGCCGTTTTCAACAGCGAAAACGATCCGCTTCTGGCCGAGCTTGCCGAACGGGGGCTGCGCCTGTACTGCGCGGGATTCTTGTTTGCGGGGCTGAATATCGTATCCGCAATGTATTTTACGGCGCGCGAACGGGCGGCGCAGGCGTTCACCATCGCCCTGACGCGCGGGTTTGGGGCGATCATCGCGTTTTCCTTCCTCTTCTCTTTCCTGTGGGAAATGACGGGCGTCTGGCTTGCGTTCCCCGCGGCCGAAGCGCTCACGCTTGCGCTTACGGCGGCATTTACCATCCGGCTGCACAAAAAGCGCCGGGAGGATCCCGATCATTCCCGATCCCCTTCCCTTTAAATTCCGCCCGGGAGGGCGGACGGTAAGCCGAGCCGCGCGTTTATGCCTCATTCACCGCGATAAAAAGGCTGCGGGAGAGCACCCCTGCTCTCCCGCAGCCTTTTACATTTCTCTGCGGAGCGTTTCCGCGATCTCTTTGCCGGCGCTGGTCCCCACACGGTCGGCTCCGGCCGAAACCATGGAACGGAACTGCTCTGCCGTACGGATGCCGCCCGACGCCTTGACGCTGCACTTGCCCTCCACCGTCTCTTTGAGGAGCCTGACGTCTTCGATCTTGGCGCCGTCGCCGAAATAGCCGGTGCTCGTCTTTACGAACGCCGCGCCCGCGTCGCGCGCGCAGACCGCCGCGCGGAGCATTTCGTCTTTCGTGAGCAGGGACGTTTCGATGATGACTTTGACGGGACTTCCCTTGGCCGCCCTGACGACTTGGCGTATCTCCTTTTTGACGTACGAATAGTTGCCGTTTTTGATGGCGGAAATGCACGCGACCATATCGATCTCGTCGGCGCCGTCCGCGATCGCGCGCTTGGTTTCGTACACTTTGGTCGCCGTCGTGTTCTCGCCCATGGGGAAACCGACCACGCAGGCGATCTTTACGGCGGGCGAATTTTTGAGGAATTCGCAGCAGGCCGAAACGTATACGGGCTGCACGCACACCGAATAGAAGCCGTATTCGCGCGCTTCGTCGCAGAGGCGGCGGATATCTTCGCGCGTGGCCGTCTGTTTGAGCAGCGTATGATCGATCATGCGCAGGAGGCGGCGGAGTTCGAGGATCTTCTTCTGCCGTTTGAATTCTTCAAACTCCTTCATCTCGTCGGGGGAGATGGTCCCCCCTTCGGCCGTTTTCAAAGGCGCAGATTCGCCACCCTTTTCCGACGTATCCGCGGCGGTTTCGGCGCCGGAAATTAGCTCTTCGCCGTTTTCTTCCGTTCTTTTCTTTCTGATTCCGAACATGTTTACTCCTCCCAATCGATAAATTCGTATATGAGCGGCCGCGGTTCGAACGCATCCGAGACCGTGAAGGCGGCTTTTGCCGCGGCGACGCCTTCTTCCGCCCCGCTTCGGCAATGCACGCGCGCCAACAGGTCGCCTTCGCGCACTTTTTCGCCCGCGCGGCGCTGCAAAAGGATGCCGACGGCGTGGTCGACCGCATCGCCCGCCCGGCGCCTGCCGCCGCCCAAAAGGACGTTCGCCTTCCCCAAGCCGAGCGCGGAAACATGCAGGTATCCGCCCCGTTCGGCGCGGATCTCGCGCACCTCTTCGGCGAGCGGGAGCAGCGTTTCGTCATAGACGGCGCGCGCGTCGCCGCCCTGCGCGGCGACGATCTCCGCCAGTTTTCTGAGCGCCGCGCCCGAAGCGACGGCTTCTTCCGTGCGCCTTTGCGCCTCCTCTTCGGAAATGCCCAGCGCGAGAGCGCACAGCTTGCGGCAATGGAACAGGGACAGCCGCGCGAGCGCGTTCTTTTTGCCCTTTAATACTTCGATCGCCTCGCGCACTTCGGCATTGCAGCCGACGCTGTCGCCGAGGGGGGAATCCATGCAGGTTACGGCGGCGCATACTTTCCTGCCCGCAGACCTGCCGACGGAGACCATCAGCCGCGCGAGTTTTTCCGCCTCCTCGGGCGAGCGAACGAAGGCGCCGTCGCCGTACTTCACGTCCAAAAGAATGGCGTCCGCAAAGGAGGCGAGTTTTTTGCTCATGACGGACGAGGCGATGAGCGGGATGCTGTCTACGGTGGCGGTAACGTCGCGCACGGCGTACATCCGCTTATCCGCAGGGACGGTGCTTTCCGTTTGCCCCGCGATCGCCGCGCCCACCGATTCGACCTGCGCCTCGAACTCTTCGGGCGAAAGATCGACGCGGAAGCCGGGAAAACTTTCCAGCTTGTCGAGCGTGCCGCCCGTATGGCCGAGCCCCCTGCCCGAATACTTGGCGCACTTTACGCCCACGGACGCGAGGACGGGGACGAGCACGAGCGTCGTCGAGTCGGAAACGCCGCCCGTGGAATGCTTGTCGGCGCAGATCCCCGTGATGCGGGGACGGGGGCGGACTTCGCCGCTTTCCGCCATGGCGGCGGTGAGGCGGAAGCACTCTTCGTCCGTCATGCCGCGCAGAAGCACCGCCATGCAGAAGGCGGCGATCTGCGCGTCGGAGGCGGTGCCGTCCGCCACGGCGCGCACGAAATATTCGATCTGTTCGGGCGAGAGCGCGAGGCCGCGCTTCTTCGCGTCGATGATATCGTAGACGGTCATTCGACAAAACCCCCTTTGCGGCGGCAAAAAACGCCCCGAAATTCCCGCCCCCGCGTGATACAATCCGAATCGAATCACAGATAAGGCGGTAAATGCTATGTATCTCCTCGCAACCACGCTGCTCGGCGGGCTGTACCTCGTCATTTTATTCGGGATGTGCCTGGGAGGCGTCGTCGGCGTCAAGGCGCTGAACCGCGAGATGCGGCGGCGCGAAAAGGACGCGAAACAGGACAAAGAGCCCGAGAACGAGGCGGAACGCCCCGCGGAAAAGAAAGGCGAGCCGAAGCAGAAGACGCAGAAGATCTATTACATCGTGGAAAAAAAGCGCACCAAATCCAAGAGCTCGTACGGGGAACCGAAAGAGATCAAATTCGAAAAATGAGCCGCGGCCGACCGAAGTTTATTCTTCGAAGCGGCGCACGTTGTCCCCTTCCCCCCAAAGGCGCTCGAGATGGTAGAACAGGCGGGATTCGTCGTTGAAGATATGCACGATCACGTCGCCGTAGTCGAGCACGCCCCAACGGCCCTCGCGCACGCCCTCGGTGCGGCGGGGTTCCTCCCCCGCTTTCGAGAGATGCTCTTCCAGATTTTCGCACAGCGATTTTACTTGGGTGATATTGCGGCCGCTTGCGATGACGAAATAGTCGCAGAGGGTCGTCTTTTCGCGAACGTCGATGATCAGGATATCCTCCGCCTTT
>CALVXE010000061.1 GCA_944368795.1 uncultured Clostridia bacterium
GTTTTCGCCGAAAGGAAGGACGCCCGTCGGCAGGTTCGAGCCTTACCGGATGTCCCCGGGAGAGATCGATTGCGGGACTTTCTGCGATTACGGCCTGTGCGTCTACTTTCGCGCGCCGCACAGCTTTACGGGAGAGGACGTGGTGGAATTTCATTGCCACGGCGGTACGAGCATCGCGCGCGGGGTGCTGAAAAGGGCGGTCGCCTGCGGCTGCCGGCCGGCCGAACGGGGCGAATTTACAAAACGCGCGTTTATGAACGGAAAACTTTCGCTTTCCTCCGCGGAAGGGCTCGTGGATATGATCAACGGGGAGAGCGAGGCGGAGGTGCGCGCCGGGTATTTGCTGTACGCCGAGCGCCTGACGGGAGCGGCGAAAGAACTGCAGGACAGACTCACGGAAATTTTGGCGGGGATCGACGCGGATATCGATTTCCCGGAAGAAGATATCGAGCGTACCGAACTTTTAAACGTGCGCGAACCGCTGGAAAAAATGGGGAAAGATCTGCGCGCGCTTCTTTCGACTTATAAAACGGGAAAAAAGATAAAGGACGGGGTTTCCGTCGTCTTGGCGGGCAAACCGAATACGGGCAAGAGCTCGGTGCTCAATGCGCTGCTGGGTGCGGATAAGGCGATCGTCTCTTCCGTTGCGGGAACGACGCGCGACGTCGTGGAAGGATCGCTGGAAATCGGCGGCGTACGGTTCAACCTGTACGATACGGCCGGCATCCGCGACAGCGACGACGCGATCGAGAGCATCGGCATCCGCCGCGCGAAAAGTTTGCTGGAAGGGGCGGATCTGGTATTGTTTATCCTCGACGCATCCGAAAAGATGTCTGCCGAGGACAGGGAGATATACGACTCTCTTGCGGATAAAAAAAAGCTCGTCGTGTACAACAAGACGGACTTGGGGGAAGAGAGTGCCGAAGCGCCTCCTGCGGATATACGCGTTTCCGCCAAGACGGGCGAGAATATCGACGCCCTGCGCGAAAAGATGTTTTGCATGAGCATGCAAGGGTATCGCGCGGACGCGCAATTCATAATCGAAGAGCGGCATTACGGCGCCCTGCGCCGTGCGGAGAGGGCGATCGGAGAAGCTTGCGCGGCGTGCGGCAGCGTTCCGCTCGATCTTTTGGGAATGCATTTAAAAGAGGCGTGGGAAGCCCTCGGCGAGATCAGCGGAGAGACGGCGAACGAGCGTATCATCGATGAAATTTTTGCCAAATTCTGCGTCGGGAAGTAAAACGGGCTTCCGCGGACGGACATGAACGGAGGATCTATGGTCAATCTGGAACTGTACAGGGTATTTTACACCGTGGCGAAATGCGGCAGCCTGACGCGTGCGGCAGACGAACTGTTTATCAGTCAGCCGGCCGTTTCGCAGGCGATCAAACAGCTGGAAGGGCAGCTCGGCGTTTCGCTGTTTAACCGTACGCACCGCGGAATGGAACTTTCCGAACAGAGCGGAAAGCAGATCTTTCCCATCGTGGAAAGGGCTTTGCGGGAGCTGGACGAGGCGGAAAACAAGCTCAAGGAAATGAATACGACCGCCACGGGCACGATCCGCATCAGTGCGTCGGATACGATTTTTTCGTATGCGCTTATCGATAAGATCGCGGAATATCATGAAAAGTACCCGGAAGTAAAGCTGAATCTGATCAACTGCATCACGACCGAAACGCTCGAACTTCTCAAAAACAACCGCTGCGACGTTGCTTTTTTGAATCTTCCCGTCGACGATAAGGATTTCGTGCTTTCGAGCGTGATGATGCCGCTGCACGATACCTTTGTCGCCAATGAAAAGTATGCGACTCTTTCCGAAAGCGTGCAGCCGCTGAAGAGCATGCACGATTATCCGCTGCTCATGCTCGGCGCAAATACGGTAACGCGCAAGGCGATCATCAATTTTTCGCATTCGATCGGCGTGCACCTGCATCCGGAGATCGAGTGCGGGAGTTTGGAATTGATGATCAAACTTGCGGGGAACGGCGTCGGGATCGCCTGCGTGCCGCGGGAATACGTGCGCCGCGAACTGGAAGAAGGGAGCCTGCTCGAGATCAAGACGGAACCGGCTCTGCCCGCCCGCTCGGTGGGGATCGCTTTCCCGAAAAATCAGCCGATTTCCTTTGCGGTCAGAGAATTTTTGAAAATGTTTGAAGGGTGAGCGTTATTTTTCGATGTCGAGACACACGATGATCTCGTTTTTGGCGTCGTTTCGGAAGCGGCAGTGATAATGCGGGTGGTCTTCGACATAGCAATCGAAAATTTCCAAAAGCGCCGCAAACTGTTCTTTGCTGAGTTCTGCCCGTACAGCGACGCCGCGCAGCTCCTGCGCGTAATCGGCAAGGGTGGAAAAGGATAAGATCGTTTGCATGGTAATTACCTCTCACTCGCTGGCGCTCAGATGTTTTTCCGCGCGGAATACCCGTTACCGGTAATTGAAGCGCATCCGTGATTTGATAAAAAAGGTTTGCGAACAAAGGCCCCCGACTCCGCCGGCAACGGATCTGCCGCTTTGGTTTAACATAAGCGCGCTGTAATTTTTGATTCGTCAAAATTCGACGCACTTTTTATTATAGCAAACAGGATATTAAAAGCACCGACCGGATTTGTCGGTGCTTTTTTGCCGCTCGGGCGGATCGATGCGCGGTGCGGGATTTATCATAAATCTTCGAATACGCTTTTAAGCATGTCGGCGGAATAGCGCAGGCGTGTCAATTCGCTTTCGCTGAGGGAAATGGGGACGATCTTTTCTGCGCCGTTTTTGCCGAGTATGGCGGGAACGCTGAGAGTTGCTCCTTCGATGCCGAATTCTCCGTGCAGAGCGGCAGATACGGGCAGAATGGATTTTTCGTCGCGCACGACCGCTTCGCAGATGCGCAGTACGGCCATCGCGATGCCGTAATAGGTCGCGCCCTTCCGCTCGATGATGGCGTACGCGCTGTTTTTCACGCTCTCTCCGATTTCGAGCATGGCGTTGTCGTGGTCGTAGTAACCGCGCATCTCGCAGAAATCGTGCAGGGGTACGCCCGAAACGTTGGCGCTGCTCCATACGGGGATCTCGCTGTCTCCGTGTTCGCCGATGATGAATGCGTGTACGCTGCGGCTGTCGACGGACAGGTGCTCGCCGAGAAGATATTTCAGGCGGGCCGTATCGAGGACGGTGCCCGAACCGAATATGCGCTCTTCGGGCAGGGCGGAATGCCTCTGCGCGACGCGCGTGAGGATATCCACCGGATTGGATACGATGAGAATGTTGCCTCGGTAATTCCGCTTTTCGATTTCGGCAAGGACGGATAAAAGTATCTTCGTGTTTTTTCGTACGAGATCCAGGCGCGTTTCTCCGGGCTTTTGGTTCGCTCCCGCGGTTATGATGATCATGGAGGCGTCGGCAAGGTCGTCGTAACCTCCCGCATAGATGTTCATGGGCTTGGCGAACAGCAGGCCGTGGCTGATATCCATCGCCTCGCCTTCGGCGCGGGATCGGTCGACGTCGATGAGGACCATTTCGGAATACAGACTGTGCTGCATGAGGGTGAACGCGCAGGCAGAACCGACGAAGCCGCATCCGATAACGGCGACTTTATTTTTTTCGGGCATAAATATTTCTCCTTTTTTATTACAGTATGGCTCAATTTATTACAGTATAATGCAATTATTGTTTTTCGGCAAGAGACGGAACACCGCCGTTTGCGGCGCGGTTTCGGATTTTCTCTGGTTGAGTATGTGCGGCGGATAGAAAAATATCGCTTTCCGCAAAATATCGGTATGGAATACGAAAAGATCTACGTCGAAGTGATCGTCCGATTTTTGCAGAAGGGAGGGATGCGGCCCCTCTTCCTCGTATGGTCGGACGGCAGGAGATATGCGGTCGACCGCGTAAAATTTATCGAGCGTGCTCCGTCGCGCGTGGCGTCGATCCTCCCCGTGCGGTATACCTGCATGATCGGCGGAAGAGAAAAACGCCTTTATTATGAAGAGGAGGGGGAACGGTGGTTTGTGGAGAGGGAAAGGCTTTGAGAACGATCCTGCACAGCGATCTGAATAACTTTTACGCTTCTGTCGAACTGCTGAGACATCCGGAACTGCGCGGCCGCCCCGTTGCCGTGTGCGGCAGCCGCGAGGAGAGGCACGGCATCGTGCTGGCAAAAAACGACCTCGCAAAGAAGGCCGGCGTTAAGACGGGGGACGTGTATTGGCAGGCGAAGAAGAAATGTCCGCAATTGCAGGAGATCCCCGCGGATTTTTCGGCGTATCTGCGCGTTTCCAAGCAAGTCCGAAAAATTTACGAGCGGTTTACCGACCGGGTGGAGGCATTCGGGATCGACGAGTGCTGGCTGGACGTAACGGACAGCGCGGGTCTGTTCGGCGGAGGAAAAGCGATCGCGGAAAAAATTCGCGCGGCGGTCAAGGGGGAACTCGGGCTGACGGTGAGCATCGGCGTAAGCTGGAACAAGGTCTTTGCCAAGCTCGGTTCGGAGATCAAAAAGCCGGACGCGATCACCGAGATCACCCCCGAAAATTACCGCGAAATCGTATGGCCTCTGCCTGCGGACGAGTTGCTGTACGTAGGGCCTGCGACCAAGAGAAAGCTGGATCTGCGCGGCGTGCATACCATAGGAAGCCTCGCGAATACCGACGCCGCGCTGCTTAAAGACTGGTTGGGAAAATGGGGCGCGTATCTGCACGCCTTCGCAAACGGGGAAGACGCGTCTCCCGTCGTCAAAAAGGAAGAGGAAGAGAACGTCAAGAGCATCGGGAACAGCCTGACCAATTACCGCGACCTGACGGACGAAGAGGAGGTGTATATGCTCATACTTCTGCTTTCCGACGCGGTCGCGGCGCGCTTGCGGGAGAGCGCGTTCGGAAAGGCCCGTACGGTCTGCGGGGGGGCGACCGATTCTTCGCTGGCGCGATTCGCGAAACAGGGGAAAATGCCGCTGCCGTCCCGTTCTGCGGCGGATATCGCCGACTGCGCGTTCGATTTGTTCCGCCGGGTATATCCGTGGAGATCTCCCGTGCGTGCGGTCAGCGTTTCCGTGCGCGATTTTACGGGAGGGAAGGACCAAATGAATCTCTTCACGGATATTTTGAGCGAACGGAAGGCGGAACGGCTGGAAGAAACGGTGGACGCTTTGCGGAAGAAGTACGGAAACCGCATTTTACAGCGCGCGACCGTTTTAAAAGACGAACGGCTGAGCAGGGCGGATATTCGGGCGGAACACGTTATCCATCCGGAGAATTTCTTCGGGAAATAAGTTTTGCCCCCAACGGTACGGCGATTTTCGAGCATGCCCGCAGGCAGGGGCGGGACGGGCGCGTTTTTTTGCTTGCAAACGGACGTAAAAAACGAGGCGGCGCTATATTTCGGGTTGCGCGCGCATACATTATTTCCATGAACATACGTTGCAAAAATGCGGCTTCTGCCGTAAGAACCTGTGCGACGCTCGTGGGAACGGTTGTCGGCGCGGGGTTTGTTTCGGGGGCGGAACTGGTGCGCTTTTTCCCTTCCGAGGGCTTTGCCGCCTATTCCTACCTCGCGGCGGCGCTGTTCTTTATGGGGTTTTCTCTGCTGTTTTACGGAGGGAATAAATTCGGCGGGTTCGACGGACTGCTTCGCGCCGCGTTCAAAAAATTTGCTCCTGCGGTGCGCCTGTTTGTTTTGGGCTGTCTGCTCGCCGTATGCGCGGGCATGCTCGCCGGGCTCGATTCGGTGATGAGCCAGGGGTTCGGCGTCCCGAAAAATATTCCGATCCTTTCGCTGGCGGTATTGGCGCTCGTATTCTTTTTATGCGGCAGGGGCATCGGCGCCATCGGCACGGTGAATCTCTGCCTGGTGCCGGCGATCCTCGCGTTCGTCGTGTGGCTCGCCTTCGGGGATCTCGATTTCGGATATACGTTCTCGCCTTCGCAGGACGCTTTCAACGGAATGGCGGCCGTTTTTTTGTATTCGGGGATGAATATTTTTTTGGCCGCTCCCGTCGTCTGCGATCTCGGGGCGAGAGCGGGCGGGAAGGGAATGGGCGGATGTTTGGCGGCGGGGCTCGCGGCCGCAGTCATCATCGGGGCGAGCATTGCCGTGATCTTGGCGACCGTATTCGCGGAAGGGGCGGGAGCCGCCGGGGCGGATATGCCTCTCTTGTACGCGATCGGAGGCGGCATTGCGGGGAAGATCTTTGCCGCCGTTTCCGCCTTTGGGATCGTAACGACGCTGTTTTCTTCCTATTATCCGCTGCACGAGCGGTGTAAGGTTTCGAAAAAGCCTCGGATTTGGAGGATCGCCGTTGCGGCGGCCGCTTTCGGGCTTTCGCGCTTCGGGCTGAAAACGATCGTCGAGGTCGTGTATCCTTTATTGGGCGGACTGGGGATCCTGTTTCTGTGCGTCTGCGCATATGCGGCGCTACGGAGAACGCCGCCCGCTTCGCAAGCGGTAAATGGAGTGCGGCTGCGGCGGAAAAGGGGAGCGTGCGGAGGAAGAAAAAAGAAAAAGCATGCGCGCGCGGTTGTGTAAACCTGCGCGCGCATGCTTAGACTCGATCGTGTTTTGACTTGCGCGAAAAGATTTGCCGCGCAAGGTTGGGATTATTCCGGAACTACCGTTACGAAGATTTTGGCGGAAACGCCTTCGGAAAGGCGGACTTCTACCGCATAATCTCCCACGGTTTTGATCGCTTCTTTGAGCAGGATCTTTTTCTTGTCGATTTCGAAGCCGAGATCGGCGAGTTTGGAAGCGATCTCTTTGGAGGTTACGCTGCCGAACACTTTTCCGTTTTCGCCGCATTTTATGGAAACGGTGATCTTGGATTTATCCATAGAGCGCGCAAGCTCGCGTATCCGCTGCGCCTCTTCCGCCCTTCTTCTCTCTTCCGCTTCTTTTTGCAATTTTAAACTGTTTACGGCCACGGAGGATGCCTGCTCCGCCAATCCCTTCTTCAAAAGGAAATTTTTGGCGAAACCGTCGCTGACGTCGATGATGTCTCCCTTTTTTCCCGTGCCTTTTACGTCTTGTTTGAGTATGACTTTCATGGTGCATGCTCTCCTGTAAATTGTTACGATTATTGTACAACGGCGAAAGAAAAATGTCAACCCTTTCTTTCATAATCCGCGGAAAGCTGCGCATAATAAATGCGGGAGGTGATTAAAATGGACAGAATCAACCACGCCATCGGGTGCGAAGTTTCCGATTGTATGTTCAACTGCGAAGGAAAGAACTGCACGCTGGACAGGATCATGGTAGGGAATACCTGCGATTGCAGTGCGGATAAATGCACTTGCTGCGAAAATTTCCAAAAGAAATAAGGATCAAGGCAGATAAAAAAGCCTCCCGCGTTCCGATCGAATCGATGCGCGGGAGGCTTTTTTGCTTTGAATGTTGTTGAATTTTCGGTCAGATTTTACCCTTTTTCAGTTCGGCGATGGCCGTTTTCAGG
Source organism: uncultured Clostridia bacterium (assembly GCA_944368795.1). Classification (GTDB taxonomy): domain Bacteria; phylum Bacillota; class Clostridia; order Christensenellales; family Borkfalkiaceae; genus Borkfalkia. The sequence goes on from CALVXE010000061.1 coordinate 7,428, forward strand.
AAATATTCGGCAGTCGAGTCGTGGCAGACGAGGCGCAATGCCTCATCGAAATCGCACCATTTCGCCTCCGTGATCTCGTCGGCGTTGAGTTTTACCTCTCCTTCGGATACGACAACGACAAAGCCGAGCATAAGCACGTTGCGCGGTTCGTGGTAGCGCGAACCGATATAGCGATGTTTTACGGCGTTCAGTCCGGTCTCTTCGCGGATCTCGCGGATGATCGTCTTTTCGGCGGCTTCTCCTTTTTTTACATATCCGGCAAGCAAAAGATTGTCGCCGTTCGTATGCTTCGCTATTAAGATACGGTCCTGCGATTTGTTGACGACCGCCATGCTTACAGCCGTTTTAAAGGGCGGGAATTTAAACTCTCCGCATTCGTCGCAATAGGGGACGAGTCCTTCGTTTTCACAGAATTTCAGCGTAAGCTTATTTCCGCAGTCTTGGCAAAACATTTATGATCCCCTCCTTATAAAATAATATTTTTAATAGAATAAACCATTTTTGCGCAAAAGTCAATACCCCGGGGAATATTTTTGCTGTTTTTTTCAAAAATATTACACATTTTACAAAAAATATATGCCGAACACGGCCCATTAATCCGATTGCGCACAGGATATTGGCCGATATGGAGCGGATATGTCCCGGACGTCGCTTCACATCGGATTATTAAATGAAAAATCGTAATATTATGATAAACAGCGTTTTCGATGTCTCTCAAAAGTGCGTTGATTTTACGAAAATATTATAACAATTTTACAATAAAATTTCGTTAAAATATTGACATTGTCATCTTTCGGTGTTATACTATATGTAAATTCAGCCGTACGTGATTGGCAAAGGCGGTATAAAATGCATATGAGACATAAATCGCTTGTTGTATTAATAATCGTGGTAGTAGCGGTTTTGGCCTGTACGTGCATAGGCGCAGTGTACATAGTCGATAAGAGCAACGACCCGCTCATTGAGCAGGACGGGGGGACGTACAGCGAAACGGTCAGTCTCGGCAATATGGCTCCCGGGGAAGAATACGCGGTGCACTATACGGCCGACGGCGGCGTC
>CALVXE010000062.1 GCA_944368795.1 uncultured Clostridia bacterium
AACACAGAAGTTAAGCTCTCTTACGCCGAAGGTACTTGAGGATTACCCTCCGGGAGATTAGGTAGTTGCCGCATCCAATTTTAAAAGACGCTCAAACGGGCGTCTTTTTTATTTGCCGGCATTATATCCCTGATTTATAGGCAAGATTTTTTGTTAAATATTTTGTACCGAATGAAGAATAGAAGCGATATCAGCGCAAAAACGTTGGGTGAACTCCGCTCTATCCTCGATTGCAGCGTATCGGATAGAATCGAAGATATAAACGAAAGCGATTAAATAAGCTCCGCATCGCAAACAAGATCCGGTCGTAGCGGAAATAACCTATTGGTGCCTGCATTACAGGTTAAAGGAAGGACAAGAGAACGAACAAAATGAAGAAAAGAACTTACAGGATGAGGCGAACCAAGATAGACAGGAAATGCTGTACAGGCAATTAAAGAGATTGAAAGAACTGTACGATGAAGGCGTTCTTACCGAACAGGAATACGGTGAAGAAAAATCGAAATTATTGAGCCGGCAGAAGTAAAGACGAGCGCGGAGCTTTTCAGCTCCGCGCAGGATGTATTGCGGAAGATAGACTAAGGCTGGCCCGAGATAAGAAAATTCGTGGAAGAAAACGGCGAAAATGAATAATGGCAAGATGAACGCCGCGAGTATCGCAAGGAGCTCGCGGCGTTCATAGTTGTTGTATTCAGGCGGATCGGCGCCTGGCGATTTTTAAAGTTTTGCCGTGGGGTGAAAACTGTATTCGTCCATGTTCTGCCTTTCGACGGTTACGACGGCTCCGAGATTTTCGTCCGATAGCGAAATTCCGTCGCGGATGCGGCGGGCGATCTCGCTTTCCTCCTGCTTGCAGTCAAAGGGGATGGCCACGTCGAATACGAGGTTCGAATGCGTCTGTCCGCCGATCACGCGGAAATCATGGATCCGGAAGGAAGGATCGACGGCCGCCACGACCTGTTCCGCTTCCCGCCGCAGGCGGTTCACTTTCGGGTCGTCCAGCACGAGCGGGTCGATGTGCACGGTCATCGAGATATCCGTTTCCGACGCAAATTTCTTTTCGATTTCGTCGGCGAGGTCGTGCGCGGCCATGATGGGCATGTGCGAATCGACTTCCACGTGCACCGTCGCATACAGCTTGTTCTGCCCGTAATTGTGAACGGCGAGGTCGTGCAGCCCGTGTACGCCGGGGAAAGAGAGGACCTTATCTTGAATTTCACGTATGATCTCGGGTGCGGGAGCTCTGCCCAACAGGCGGGAAATCGTTTCCTTTAAGATGGAGCCGCCCGTAAAGGCGATAAATACGGCCACGGCCGCGCCCATATAGCCGTCTAAATCCACGCCCGTCCAACGGGTAATAAAGAGGGAGAGCAAGACCGCGGCGGTCGCGATCGCATCGGAAACGCTGTCGGCGGCGGTGGCTTTGAGCGCCTCGGAATCCACCTTTTTCGCGAGTCTTCGGTTGAAGAAGAACATAAACAGCTTTACCGCAACCGAAACGGCCAGAATGATTGCGAGCACGATTGAAAATTTGCTCTCTTCTGCCGAAAAGATTTTTTCCGCCGATTGGATCGCCAGTTCGACGGCCACGACCAGCACGATGAGCGCGATGACCAGCGCGGCGATGGATTCGGCGCGCTGATGCCCGAAGGGGTGCTCTTTATCGGCGGGTTTGCCGCTCATTTTGAACCCGATGAGAGAAACGACGTTGCTGCCGCAGTCGGTCAGGTTGTTCAATCCGTCGGCGAGCACGGAGATCATTCCCGTCAGCGCTCCCGCCGCGATCTTGGCCGCCGCGAGCAGGGTATTCAGAGCGATCCCCAAACCGCCCGAAAATTTCCCGACCCGTTCGCGCACGGCGGGCGACGTCGGCTTTTCGCCTTCTTTTATAAAACATTTTGCAAACATACTCATACGCACGGTCCTGCCGTATCAAAAATTTTCAGTGCGCCGTGTTTGTAAGAACAATCGTCATTCTACCGGCGTATAATCGATAACAGACGGTTCGTCCGTCGCTTCCAGCTTAAAGATCACCGGCCGAAGCCCGTCGTTGCACGAGCAGATCGCAACGCCCGGTTTGCGGATCCAGTCCCCGTAATAAAAGAGCCCGCTGCCCGCTCCGTGCGCGAGCGCGAACACATATTGGTAGATGGCCTTCCACGCCTCGTCGCACAGACCTTCGGGTTTGGCATAGTCCGCGTAAAAGACCTGTCCTTCTTGCAGCATCGGGCATTTGCCGAGCCCTTCCGCACCGTATTCTTCCGCCAGATCCTTTTGCAATGTCTTGCGGAGGACCGTAATTTTGACTTTTTTCATAATATGTATTGACCTCTTATAAAAGAATAAAAAGACGCAGCAGAAAATTTGCGCGAATCGCCGCCCGTAAACCGGCGCAGCTCCTCGGCGGAACCGCGCGCGAAAATCGGAACAGGGCGCAAAGGCGCGGCCCGCGGCAGGGCCGCCCGTCAACGGCTGCCGCGCGGCGGATCCTCCCGCTTGTGCGCGGCGGCGGGCGGGGTCTCTGCGAGAATTTCGCGCAGCCTGCCTATATCCGTAACCCACTCGTGCCGGCTGCGTTCCGCATGCACGCGGTTCGCTTCCCCCAGCGCGGCGTGGTATTCGCTCTGCGTGCACCCGTTTACTTTCATAAAGTGCGCCTGTGCCTGCGGCTCTCTTCCGAGCAGGGAGGTGCGGCCGATGTGGATCACCTCATGGCAGGCGGGGCATACCGCAACGATGTCCTCCAGCTTTTGGATGTGCTTTTCGTCGTCGTAGCTCCAAACTTCATGCGCTTCCAGCCGTCCGGGCCGATTGCAGATCATGCATTTTCCGCCTGCGCGGGCATAGGCGGCACGGCGCAGTTTATCCCAAACCGTTTTCGGAAGGGCGCTGCGAAGGTTCGTATACCAGCACCCGTCGGGCACGAGCTGAAAATTCAGTTTATAGTTTTTTGTCTGCATACCGCCTCTATTATACAACATATCGGTTCGGAATGCAACTTATCCAAAAAAATACAATATTTTGCGGATAGGGTATTGCCGAATACATTCTTTTGTGTTATAATGCAGATAAGGAGGGAAAATACCAATGGATTACGACAATGCCGCTCGATTTTTAAAGAGCTACAACAAGATCGAAAGCCAGCTGAAAGCGCTCTACAACGAGCGGCCCACGCAGAACTTTACCGATCTCGTCAAACGGTGTACCGACCGCAACATAACCGTGCGCCGGTACGAAAACGAACTTGTGGATTACGGCAAGCTGCGCAACGCCATCGTCCACCGCGCCGCGGGAGGGGAGCTGTTCATCGCAAACCCGTGCGACGAGGTGGTTACCAACATCGAATACATCGAAAAGCAGCTCTGCAATCCGCCTCTGGTTACGGATGTATTCAAAGTCAAAAAATTCCCCGTCGCCTTTGCCGATAAGCCCCTGCTTACGGCCGTGGAATTGTTTGCGGAAACGGAAAAAAAGACGATCATCGTCAACGAGCGCGGCAAAATGCGCGGGGTGCTGAATTCGTATTCTCTGTATCGGCTCATCGCCGAACATGCCGCGCGGGGCGAAAACGTTACCGAGTTTCTGACGCAGACGCCGTGCGGCGCCGTATTGGACGAAAAACTGCTGCAAAAATATGTGCTCCTCGACGCGAAGTCGACCGTGTTCGACGTTTTCGAATCGTTCGAGCTGCATAAGGGGATCTATGCCGTCATCGTAACCGAAAACGGCGTATTGGGCGAAAAGGTGCTCTTGGTGCTTACCCCGTCCGATTTCCCCACGATCAACCGCTATCTCGAAACGTACAACGCCAAAAGTTTTTGATCCGTTCCGCTAAAATGTGGTTCCGTTTTTCATCGCATACAATATATGGAAATGCAAGAAGCTTTCGCCGAACATGAAACGGAAAAACAAAAAATTTTAATTTTTTTCAAAAAATTTTTAAAAAAGTATTGACAAATCAAAAATCCGTGGTATAATAGAGGTACAAACAACGAAAACCCGAAAGGGCGAGGGGTCGATCAGACAGCCGAACGGAAGTGCTTTCCTCTTCTGTCAAAGGAACTTTCGATCCGCGGAAAAAAGAATTTGCAACGCCGTATCTGCGCAGAATTTTGTCGGAATCGTAAACGGCAAAAGGGGCCGAGCAAAGGATTTTTAAAGCGGAGAAAAAGAGACGGAGAAGAAGCGGCGGAGGCGGAAGGAAAGTTGCCCGATAAATCGGAGCATATCGATCTGCAGACGGCCGGAAGCTGTAAGGTGAAAGGGCGGATATGTAAAGATTGTACCGAGCGAAGGGAAAGCGTTGTGAGGGCGGTTTTTACAAACAGAACTCCGAAAACGCGGTATGCGTTTTGAGCCGAGAAAAGAGTACGGTAATTTGCGCAATGCGAAACGTAAGCGTAAAAATATCGAAACCGGAAAAAATCAAAGGCTTTCGAGTTGATGTAGGGGAGAAAATGGCGAAGCGGTAAAGAAAAAGAAAAATTCCGTGAACCGAAATTTAACCGATAAAGTTGTCTCAAAGGGTTAAAAAGTGTAAGTAACGGTTCGCAGGCGGAAAACTTTTTGGAATAACCGAAGGCAAATCGTAAAAACTGCAAAAAGTGGCGGCGCTCGCTACCGGGCGCCGCTTGCTTTTACCGGAAATTCGGAGGGAAATCCGAACACATCGGAAAAAAAGGCGCTTTGGCGCCTTTTTTATTTTGCCGAAAATCCCGCCTTTGCGGCGGAAGGCCGGCGCGCGCCGGCACGGGCGGATGCGGCGCTTTCCTGCGCTCGTGCGCGGGCAGGGCTTGCCGTCTTGCCGGAACCGGCGTTTCGGCGCGGCGCTCTTTCTTTCCGACCCCGGCGCGCCGTGCGGAAGGAGGGCCGGGGAAGCCGCCGTGCGGCAAAGTAGGGCAATACGCTTGCTTTTCAGCCGCCCTGTATTGTATAATGGGGGCAGTAAGCAGTGTGAGGAAACAGAGATGCCCGAATACGCTATCGAAGTGGAGGATCTTGCAAAATCTTACGGAGACGTGCAGGCCGTGCGCGGCGTAACCTTTTCGGTTGCGCGCGGAAGTTTGTTTTCGTTTTTAGGAGTAAACGGAGCAGGGAAGAGCACGACGATCAATATCTTGTGCTCGATCCTCCGTAAAGACGCGGGCCGCGTCCGCATCGGCGGGATGGATCTCGACGAAGAGCCGGAAAAAATCAAGCCCCGCGTCGGCGTCGTGTTCCAGAACACCGTGTTGGACGATCTTCTGACCGTACGCGAAAATCTGGCGGTGCGGGCAAGCTATTACGGCCTTCGCGGCAGACTTTGGAAGGCGCGGCTGGAAGAACTGACGGAAATGCTCGGCCTCGGCGAATTGCTTTCCCGCCCGTTCGGCAAACTTTCGGGCGGGCAGCGCCGCCGCGTCGATATCGCGCGCGGATTGATCAACCGCCCCGCCCTGCTCGTTTTAGACGAACCGACGACCGGTCTCGACCCCCAAACGCGCAAAACGGTGTGGGAAACGATCAAAGCGCTGCGCCGCGAACAGAACATGACGGTCTTTCTCACCACACATTACATGGAAGAGGCGGACGGCGCCGACCGCGTGGTGATCATCGACGGCGGCAGGATCGTCGCGGACGATACGCCCGCCGAATTAAAGAACGCCTATTCCCGCAGCTATCTGTATCTGCACGGCATTCGCCTCGCCGCGGCGCAGAGCGCCGCCAATGGGAAGTATTCGTTCGAAGAGACGCCCGGAGGGGTGCGCGCGTCTATGCCGAACGCGGCTGCCGCGCAGAAATTTTTACGGGAACATCCCGATCTTTGCGGCGATTTCGAATATGTCAAGGGCAATATGGACGACGTGTTCCTCGCCGTAACGGGCAAATCTCTGCCCGAAGGAGGAAATGCCTGATGCGCGCGCACATGCTGTTTCGGCAAACCCTGCGGAACTTGAAAATATTCCTCAAAGATAAGGCGAACATTTTCTTTTCCCTTCTCTCGCCCCTCATCGTGCTTGCCCTGTACGTGCTGTTTTTGGGCCGCGTGCAGACGGACGGCCTTCTTTCCGCTCTGGAAGGGGCGGGCGCGGCGACTGCCGCTGCGGAAGAGGCGGTGCGTTCCTTCTGCGATTCCTGGATGCTGGCGGGCTGCCTTTCCTGTGCTTGCGTAACCGTGCCCCTTTGTGCCTGCGGCATCATGGTGCAGGATAGAAAGCGCGGCATCTCCGTCGATTTTCTCGCTTCGCCCGTACCGCGGTGGCTGCCTTCGGCGGCGTACTTCCTTTCCGTATTGGCGGCAGGGCTCGCGCTTTCGGGCGCGGTGCTCCTCATCGGGTTCGTCTGGCTGGCGGCGAGCGGAAGCTGGTTCCTTTCGGCGGCCGATGTGTTTGCCTGCATCGGCATACTCGTGCTTTCCGTTCTGTCCTCGTCCACACTCCTCGTGCTGGTCGGCGGATTTCTCCGTTCGGAAGGGGCCTTTACGGGGCTGAACGTGATCGTCGGCACGGTCATCGGCTTTTTGATCGGCGCATACATGCCCATCAGTTATTTTCCCTCCGGCGTGCAGTATCTGACCCTGTTTATTCCCGGCAGTTATTCGGCCGGGCTTTTCCGGAATTTCATCATGGGCGGCGCTTTGCAAAATATTTCCGAAACGGTTTCTTCCCCGTTCGCCTCCGCCCTTTCGGACGAATACTCCCTCACCTTCGATTTCTTCGGGGCGGAAATCGCCGCGGGCGGCATGGCGGCGATCCTTGCGGGAACGGTCGTCCTATTCGCGGCCGCCAACTTCGTCGTTTCGTTTTTAAAGGCAAAGAAAAAGGCCTGATCCGGGGGGCGCAAAAAAATTTAAAGGGCGCATGTTTCACGTAGAACGCGCCCATAAAAAAGTTATGCCGAAGGGGCAGATTTTTTGCCGAATGCGGCAAAATAATAAAAAATACCGCCGCTCGTTACGGCGGCGGACAGGAGCAAATACAATGGTATACGAATCGATAGCGGAACTGATCGGCAAAACGCCGCTGCTGCGCCTGCACGGGATAGAAAAGAAATATTCCCTTCGCGCGCAGCTGTTGGCAAAACTCGAATATTTCAATCCGACGGGCAGTGTAAAAGACCGCCCCGCCCTCGCAATGATCCAAGCGTTGGAAGAGGAGGGGAAAATCGACGGGAACACCCTGCTTATCGAACCCACCAGCGGCAATACGGGCATCGGCCTTGCCGCCGTATGCGCGGTCAAGGGGTATACGCTCGTTTTGACCATGCCCGAAACGATGAGCGTCGAACGCCGCAAACTGCTGTCCGCATTCGGCGCCAAGATCGTGCTCACCGAAGGAAAACTCGGCATGAAGGGGGCCATCGCCAAGGCGGAAGAACTGCATGCGCAAAATCCGAACAGCGTGATCTGCGGCCAGTTTGTCAATCCGGCCAACCTCGCCTCGCATTATAAGACCACGGGTCCCGAACTGTGGGCGGATTCCGAAGGCAGGCTCGATTTTCTCGTCGCGGGCGTCGGAACGGGCGGCACGCTCGGCGGAGCCGCGAAATACCTGAAAGAGAAAAACGCGTCCCTGCGCGCGGTCGCGGCGGAGCCTGCGGGCTCTCCCGTCCTGTCGGGCGGGCAGGCGGGGCCGCACGGCCTGCAGGGCATCGGCGCGGGCTTCGTGCCCGAAATTCTCGATACCTCTCTCATCGACGAGGTGATCCGCGTTACCGAAGAGCAGGCGTACCGCCTGGGCAGAGAGGTCGCGAAAACGGACGGCGTGTTCTGCGGCATCTCCGCGGGGGCGGCTCTCTTTGCCGCCGTGCAGGTCGCCCGGCGGGAAGAAAACGCGGGCAAACGCATCGCCGTTATCATCCCCGATACGGGCGCGCGGTATCTTTCCACCGCTCTGTTCGCGGAAGAAAATGAATAAAGAAGAGAAGCGGCTCGCCGCCGAACGCAGGCGGGCCGCGCGCCTTTGCGCGTTTGAAGAGCGCTGCGCGCGGCTGCGCGAAGAGGGCCGCGAACAAAAGGACTGTACCGTCGGCCTTACAGCCGCCAACGTTTGGGGGATTTTGTCCGCATTGCCTTTCGCCGCCGCGGCCGCCGTTGCGTTTATCCTGCGGGGCGGGGCGCGCATTGCGCTCACGGGCAGTTTTTTTGCCGATCTGGGCTTATTGGCCCTCGCGGTCGTCGCGTCGATCCCCGTGCACGAGGGCCTGCACGGCCTGTTATGGGCGGCGGCCAACCGCTCGTTTTCAGGCATCCGCTTCGGCATTGCGGGCTTTACGCCCTATTGCGCGTGCGAAAAGCCGATGGGGCGGGCAAAGTATATGCTCGGCTCGCTCGCTCCCTTCGCCTTGCTGGGGGCGGCGCCCTGTGCGGCCGCGTTTTTTACACGATCTCTCTTTGCGTTGATTTTGGGAATTTTCGGCATTCTGTGCGCGGGG
>CALVXE010000063.1 GCA_944368795.1 uncultured Clostridia bacterium
ACAGCATGTGCGTCCGCATCCTGCGCATGTTTGCCGACCGCCTCGGCTACAATAAAAACTTCTCCATTTACAGCGAAACGGAGCGCGCGGCGGTCATTAAAAAAGCGTTTGCCGAATGCGGCTTCAGCGACGAAAAGCTGCTCAAAAACGTCAAATTCCACGTCGCAAACGCAAAGATGCTCGGCAAATCGCCCGAAGAATACGCGCAGGAAAACGCGGACGTGAAGAGCATCGGCGATATCGTCCGCGTATACGCCGCCTACTGCGATCATCTCAAGCGGAACAACGCCTTCGACTTCGACGACCTCCTCACCCAAACGCTCCGTCTTTTGGAAACGGATAAAGAGGCGCTGGAATACCTTTCGGGCAGGTTCCGCTACATCCACGTAGACGAATTTCAGGATACCAACCGCGTCCAGTACGAGATCGTGCGCCTTCTTTCCGTCGTGCACGGCAACCTCTTCGCCGTCGGCGACGACGACCAGAGCATCTACGGCTGGCGCGGCGCGAAGATCGAAAATATTCTCGATTTCGAAAAGGATTTCCCGGTGCCAAGGTCTATAAGCTCGAACGCAACTACCGCTCGACCAAGAGCATTTTAAAACTCGCCAACGCGGTCATCAAAAACAACGGCCGCCGCAAAGACAAGGTGCTTTGGACGGAAAACGGCGACGGCGAAGAGCCGCAGTATTTTCAGGCGGAATCGGAAAACGACGAGGCGCTCTACGTCGCCCGCACGATCAGCGACCTGATGAACCGGCAGGGATGTTCCTTCTCCGATTTTGCGGTGCTCATGCGCATCAACGCCCTCACGCGCGCATACGAACAGGAATTTGCCAAGTACGGCATACCGTACAGGGTGTTCGGCGGCTTCAAGTTCTACGAACGCAAGGAGATCAAAGACCTCTTGGCCTATCTGCGCGTCATCAACAACCCGTTCGACAGCGAGGCGGTTACCCGCATCATCAACGTCCCCAAGCGCGGCATCGGCGCAAAGACGGTCGAAACGCTCGAACAGTACGCAAAAGAGAGCGGCCTCTCGGTGTACGACGCCGTCCTCGAAGTCAATACCCTTCCCCTCAACGCGGGCAGCAAGCAGAAGGTGCGCGCGTTCGGGGCGCTGCTCAAAGAGCTCGTCCTCAAGGGCATGGAAACGAGCGCCGACGAACTCATCCGCGACGTCATCAACGACAGCGCCATCCTCTCCATGTACGCCGACGATTCGGACGAGAGCATCAACAAGAAGGCGAACATCGACGAATTCGTCAACTCGGTCGACGAGTTCTGCCGCCTCAACAAGGGGGCGGCCCTCTCCGATTTTCTCAACCAGGTAACCCTCAGTTCGGATACCGACGAGATGAACGAAGAGGACTACGTTACCGTCGCCACCGTCCATTCGGTCAAGGGGCTGGAATTTAAAAACGTCTTCGTCGTCGGCATGGAAGAAAACATTTTTCCCGTCTCCCGCGCCGCCTATGACGACGGCGAACTGGAAGAGGAGCGCCGCCTCATGTACGTGGCGATCACCCGCGCGCGCGAACGTCTGTATTTCACCCGCTCGCGCAGCCGCTATCTGTACGGCGAGCGCAGCACGACGCTGCAGTCCCGCTTCATCAAAGAGATCTTCCCCGATAAGGAATTCGAATCTCCCCGCTCCGCGTATGCCGAATACGCGCGCCGCGGTTCCGCATTCGGCTACGGTTCCTCCTATTCGGGGTACGGCGCGCGCCGTTCGTTCGCCCGTTCGCGCGATAAAGACGAAGACGAGTACGGCTACCGCAGCGACCTCCCGCCCGAAGGCGGCGCGCAGTCCGCGTCCTCCTTCTCCGCGGCGGCAGGGTATTCTCCTGCGGCCAAGCGCCTTTCCGCGCCCGCGGCAAAAGATTACGGCGCCTTCCGAACGGGCGTCAAAGTCCGCCATCCGAAATTCGGCGAAGGCATGATCATTTCCACCCGGGGCGAGGGGTCGGCGCTGGTCGCGAACATCAGCTTCCCCGGCCTCGGCATCAAGTCCCTTTCGGTGCAGATCGCGCCGCTTACGGTCATAAAATAGGGGAAGCGTGTCCGGGAAAAAGCGTGCAATGCGGCAATTTTATGTCGCATACGCTTGGTTTTCCGGCGCAAACGTGATACGATACTTTTGGGGCGGTATAAGCGCGGCGGGGCAAAACGGATGTCATGCACGCTTGCGCGCCGCGCCAAAGCGATGTATAATAAATTTGACGTGAGACTGCGAGAGCGCGGCGCGCTCCGCAGGCTCACGGATAATTTATTATAAAAGTGCGATTTTTAAATTCGAAGTCAGCGGGAGAAAATTTTATGGACATGCGCAAACTGGTCGATCGGCTGAACCGTTACGCTTACGAATATTACGTGCTCGACGCGCCCACCGTTTCCGACGCGGAGTACGACAAACTGTACGACGAGCTCCGCGCGATGGAGCGCGAAAGCGGCACCGTGCTGTTTGATTCCCCCACGCGCAGGGTAGGCGGCGAGCCCATCAAAGCGTTTCGCCGGCACGAACACATCGCGCGGCTGTACAGCCTCGATAAGGCGGTAACCGAAGACGAACTCGACGCCTTTTTCACCCGCGTCGAAAAGGTCTGCAAAGATCCCGAATACACCGTCGAATACAAATTCGACGGGCTCACCATCTGCCTCACTTACGAAGGCGGAAAATTCGTCCGCGCGGCAACGCGCGGCAACGGCACGGTCGGCGAAGACGTAACCGCGCAGGTTCTCACCATCAAGAGCTACCCTCTCAGCATATCCTACAAGGGTACGCTGGAAGTCAAGGGAGAGGCGATCATCCGCCTGTCCGTTCTCGAAGAGTACAACAAAAGCGCTTCCGAACCTCTCAAAAACGCGCGCAACGCCGCCGCGGGGGCCATCCGCAACCTTGACCCCGCCGTTACCGCCGCCCGCCGCCCCGAGATACTGTTTTACGACGTCAATTACATGTCGGAAGGGGAGCTCTCTTCGCAGGAAGAGGCGGTCGCTTTCCTGGAACGGGAAGGGTTCAAAACTTTCCGCCGGATGCGGCTGTGCAAAACGCCGCAGGAAGTCAAGGACGCGATCGCCGAGATCGACGTCAGCCGCAAAAAGATCGACGTCCTCACCGACGGCGCGGTCATAAAAGTCAACGATTTTTCGGCGCGCGAAGCGCTGGGCTATACCGATAAATTCCCCCGCTGGGCGATCGCCTTCAAATTCGAGGCGGAAGAGGCGGTTACGCAGGTAAAAAACGTCGTTTGGCAGGTAGGCAGGACGGGCAAACTCACGCCGCTCGCGGAGGTGGAGCCCGTAGAGCTGGCGGGCGCCACGGTGCGCAAGGCGACGCTCAACAACTTGGGCGATATCCGCCGCAAGGACGTCAAGATCGGCAGCAAAGTCCTCATCCGCCGCAGCAACGAGGTGATACCCGAGATCCTCGCGGCGGTCGAGCACACGGGCGCCAGCGTCGATATCGCCGCGCCGGAAACATGCCCGTACTGCGGCTCGCCGATTGCCGAAGAGGGGGCGAATCTCTTCTGCCCCAACCGCGCCTGCCGCCCGCGCGTGGCGGCGATGCTCGCGCATTTTGCGAGCAAGGGCGCCATGGACATCGAGGGCTTTTCGGAAATGACCGCCTGTCAGCTCATAGACCGTTTGGGCGTGCGGCACTGTTCCGACCTGTATTTTTTGGACCGCAAAGCGCTTTCCTCGCTCGAGGGCTTCGGCGAAAAGAAGGTGCGCAATCTCCTTTCCGCCGTGGAGGGGAGCAAAAATATCCCGCTCGACCGCTTTATTTTCGCGCTGGGCATCGGCGGCATCGGCAAGGTCGCGTCCAAAGATTTGGCGGAGCGCTTCCAAAGCGTGGAGGCGCTGGCCTCCGCCGCGGCGGAAACGCTCGTGGAAATGGAGAATATCGGCGAAAAGACGGCGGAAAACATCGTCCGCTGGTTTGCCGACGAAGAAAACCGCGCCGAACTTTCCAGGCTGCTTTCCGCGGGGATCAGGCCCTATGTAAAGCAAGCGCGGGCGGGCGGGCCGTTCAGCGGCGAAAGCGTCGTATTGACGGGCACCCTTTCCCGGTTTAAGCGCAGCGAGGCGCAGGCGCGCATCGAAGAGCTCGGCGGCGTTTGCCAAAGCGCGGTAACCTCCAAAACCACGCTCGTCATAGCGGGCGAAAGCGCCGGCAGCAAACTGGAAAAGGCGAAGGCCCTCGGCGTCAAGATCGTCGGCGAGGAAGAATTTATAAAAATTCTTTCCGAAAACGGAATCGATATAAAATGACTTGAAATTTTCCGCGCTTTCTGCTATAATGTAGTACGCGGAAAATAGGGGATATTTTGCGCCGCAATTTGAGCGGCGGTGTCGCCTTAAAAAAATCGGACGAAATATTTTCGGCAGCCCGAAAAGATTTCGCCGAGGAGAATAATCACTCGCGCGTCCGCAAACCGCGGTTTGCGGAAAGCGCCCGCAAGTTGCCGAAAACATTCGGCTTATGCGAAAGAGCGAATTTGCGCGAAGTTATAATTATCTTCTCGCGCAAGCAAAACCGCGCTTTTGCGCCGCGCAACCTTATTTGCCAACGCTTTGGCTCATGGGAAGCGGGTGAATTTTTGCCCGTTCTATAAAGGTGAGCCCCTAAAAAGGGCAAAAAGAGGGAGAAAACGCCGATAGGTGCAACGCACCGTACGGCGGTGTCGCCCTAAAAAAATCGGACGAAATATTTTCGGCAGCCCGAAAAGATTTCGCCGAGGAGAGTATTATTTATGTTCAGCATGACAGGGTTCGGCAAGGGCGAATACAAGGAGGGCGGTATCGAACTCACCGTCGAAATCAAGACGGTGAACAACCGCTACCTCGACGTTTCGATCAAGAGCCCCAAAATTTTCACCTGCTATGAGGACCGCATCCGTTCCGCCGTGCGCGCAAAGATCACGCGCGGGCATGCGGATATCTTCGTTACGTATACCGATAAGCGCGAAAAACCGAAGGAACTGTACGTCGATCCCAACGCCGCAAAGAGCTGGTACGACGCGGCCGTGCGGCTGAAGGCGATGTTCCCTTCGCTGGCGGATGATTTTACCCTTGCGTCGCTGATGAAGTGCCCGGACGTCGTCCGTCAGGAAGAGCCGCAGGGCACGGACGAAGCGCTGCTCGCGGCGCTCGGCGGCGCGTTGGAAAGCGCGCTTTCCAACCTCAACGCGATGCGCGCCAAAGAGGGCGAAAAGCTCGCTTCCGACATGCTCTCGCGCATGGAGGAGATCGAGCGGCTGGTCAAGGCCGTCGGGGAGCGCGCCCCGCTGGTGGCGGAAGGGTACCGAACAAAACTTTCCGACCGCATCCGCGAAGCATTGTCCGGCGTCGATTTCGACGAATCGCGCCTGCTCACCGAAGCGGCGGTGTTTGCCGATAAGTCGAATATCGACGAAGAGCTCACCCGTCTCGCCTCGCACATCGCGCAGTTCCGCTCCATCTGCGGCGAAGAGCGCGTGGGCAGAAAACTGGACTTTTTGGTGCAGGAGTTCAACCGCGAGGCGAATACGATCTGTTCCAAGAGTAACGACCTTGCGATCACGAACGCGGCGCTCGCCCTGAAAAACGAGATCGAAAAGGTGCGCGAACAGGTGCAAAACGTGGAATAACGGCCGGGCGAAAAACGATGAGCCCGGAAAGAGAGGACAAAAACCGCCGCGGCGGCGTTTGCGGGCAGTCCCTGCAAACCGTTCTATAGAAAATTTCGCATATAAAATGCGTTTGGCATAAGGAGATAAAGCTATGATAAATGAACCGGTAGTGGACAGATTGGTCGAAAAACTGGGTACGCCCGAGCATCCCGCGTCCCGCTATGCGCTGTGCGTGGTTGTCGCCAAGCGCGCCCGCCAGATCATCGACCAGGAACAGAGCCAGGGTATCCACGAATTGCCCGGCAATACGAAGGAGATCGCGCTCGCCTGCCAGGAGATCATTTCCGGCAAACTCACCATGACAAAAGACTGACGGATCGAACGCGCGAACCGTCCCGCTGTGGCGGGGCGGTCTGTTTTTTCGGCCGCCGCGCGGCATAATTTTTGCACGGACGGGAACACATGACGGCAGAAGTGATCGTAGACATCGCCCACAGCGAAGTGGACCGCATATTCGAATACCGCGCCGTCGACGGGGTCGAGGAAGGCTGCCGCGTAAAGGTGCCTTTCGGGAACCGCACCGTCGACGGTTTTGTCATGCGGCTGAAAGAGGGGAGCGATTACGATTTTTCCAAACTCAAGAGCATCGAAAGGGTCGTCGACCGCGCGCTCACGCCCGAGTGCCTGTCGCTCGTGCGCGGCATCAGCGAACGGTACCGCTGTTCGAAGGCTCTGACCCTCCGCCTGTTTTTGCCGGGAGAAATGCGCAAAGGGGCGGTGCGCGAGCTGTATAAAACGTACGCCGTGCTCGAAGACGCAAACGCGCCCGTCCCCGCCCGCGCCAGGGCGCAGGCGGCCGCGCTGGGGTTTTTGCGCGAAAATCCGCGCTTCGGCTATACCGAACTGTGCGAAAAGTTCGGCCGCGGCGCCGTGAACGCCTTGGCGGAAAAGGGCGCAATATCGCTCGTCAAAGAGCGGGTAACCCGCTCGCCGTACGGCGGCGTGAGCGGAGAATCGGCCGCGCGGACTTTGACGCCTGCGCAGGAAGAGGCGCTGCGCCGCATCGGCGCTTCAACCCGCCGCGTGCAGCTTCTGCACGGGGTAACGGGCAGCGGCAAAACGGAAATATACCTCTCACTCATCGCGAAAACGCTGCAAGAGGGCAAAAGCGCCCTCTTCCTGGTCCCCGAAATTTCCCTTACGCCGCAGATGCTCTCGCAGCTGCGCGCCCGGTTCGGAGACCGCGTCGCCATTTTGCACAGCGGGCTTTCCGCGGGCGAAAAATTCGACGAATGGTGGCGCCTGCGCACGGGCGAAGCGAAAATCGCCGTCGGTGCGCGCAGCGCCGTGTTCGCTCCCGTCGAAAACGTCGGCGTCATCGTCATCGACGAAGAGCACGACGGGAGTTATTCCAGCGAAACGAATCCGCGCTACAACGCGCGGGAGATCGCGGCCATGCGCGCCGAATACAACGGCTGCAAACTCATCCTCGGCAGCGCCACCCCCTCCGTTGAGACCTATTTGAAGGCGGCGGAAGGGGAATACGAGCTGATCGAACTGCCCGAGCGCATCAATAAAAAACCTCTTCCGGAAATTTTTATCGCCGATATGCGCAGAGAAGTGCGCCGCGGCAACAATACCGCCTTTTCGGCGGCGCTGCGCGACGAGCTGGAAGCATGCCTTTCGCAGGGCAATCAGGCGATCCTGTTCCTCAACCGCCGCGGCTTTGCGCAGAGCGTTGTCTGCCGCGACTGCGGAAACGTGCTCAAATGCGCGCAGTGCGACGTTTCGCTCACCTATCACAGCGAGGAACGCTGTTTGAAATGCCACTACTGCGGCGCGAGTTATAAAATGCCCTCCGCCTGCCCCGAATGCGGCGGCGTGCACCTCAGCTATACGGGAACGGGCACGCAGAAGGTGGTGGGCGAACTGAAAAAACTGTACCCTTCCGCGCGCATCCTGCGCATGGACGTGGATACGACGAGCGGCAAGGAAGGGCACTTTAAAATTTTAAAACAGTTTGCCGACCGCGAGGCGGATATCCTCGTCGGCACGCAGATGATCGCCAAGGGGCACGATTTTCCGTTGGTAACCCTCGTTGGCATTCTCGACGCGGACATGAGCCTGCATTTTTCCGATTACCGGAGCGGCGAGCGAACCTTTCAGCTGATCACGCAGGTTTCGGGAAGGAGCGGCCGCGCGGAGGAAAAGGGGAAGGTCGTCTTGCAGACGTACGACCCCGAAAATTACATCCTGCGCTTTGCGGTAAATTACGATTACAAGGGCTTTTTCCGCCACGAAATTTCGGTGCGCAGAGCGACGGCTTTTCCGCCGTTTGCCAAGATCGTGCGCGTGATGGTTACCGCGGAGGAGGAAAAGCGGGCGCTGGAAACGCTGAAAGAGGTGTATTTTTCGCTGAAAGAACTGTACGGCGAGCATACGGGCGACTTTTTGTTCTTCAACAAAATGCACGCGCCCGTCAAGCGCATACAAAACAAATTCCGCTACCAAGTGCTCATGCGCATCGTGAACGAGGCGCTTCTGCCTGAAATTTACGCCCGCGCTTTGCAGTACAAGTCGCGCGACGTGCTCGTGTACGTGGAAGAGAATCCGGCGAATCTGAGCTGATGGGTTCACGAAATTTCTTTTGAGCTGACAAAAGAAATTTCCGTGAGGAGAGGGCTCTGCCCTCTGCGCGCGATGGCGAAGGGCACGCATATTAT
>CALVXE010000064.1 GCA_944368795.1 uncultured Clostridia bacterium
AACGCTTCCGGAGTCAGATAGTTGGAAGGCAGGTTGCCCAGCTGTCGTGCGTGATTGACGCACTGCGCGATCTGGATCCCATCCTTTACGCTCGCTTCCACATGCGCATCGCTGAAGAATGTGACCGTCAGCTCTTTGGGATGCGGGGCGTTGATCTTCGTAAAGCGATAAGTGCTGTAGATGGAGGCGAAACCGGCTGCCCTGGCTGCTTCCTCTGGTGACAGCGCATCGCAGATCGCCGCATCGATCCAGCATCCGCAGTCCTGTTTCTGCGCGTAAAACGCACAGCCCAGGGCGTGCTTGGCCGCACCGTAGGAAATTTGGTCTTTCTTGCCCATGCCGACAAAGCACAGGATGTTTGGCTGCATCTTGCCCAAGGTGTGGACCGTGGTCAGCGCACCGCTGGTTCGTCGGATCTCTGCGCGGAGATCACAGGAGAGCGCCTCCGTGATAAAGGCCGGCACCGGATCCTCTTCATAGATCGGCACGATCAGCGTGCCCGGGTATGCCAGCATGTCTTCGTTTGTGTAATAATCGTTCATAACAGACCTTCTTTCTTTTTGCCCTCATTATAACATGGATGAGGGGATCCGGCATGAGGGATGATCACCCTTTTAAGTGAGACCCGAGCGAAACAAGGTTGGGAAAAAAGGAGCCATGCAGCTGCGGCCCCTTTTTCTATGTGCGCCGTGATAAAGGGGTTCAGCCCCAGCGAAAACATGACGAATACCGTTCCGCACCCGTAAACGAACAAATAGTCGCGCGCATAGGAAAAGCTGGAATCGGGCGCGCCGAACAGCCGGACGAGAGGATCGCAGAAAACGAGCACCGCGGCCGTGAGCAGGATACCGAACGCCGCAAGCATCACCGCCCCCGTATTAAAGACTTTTTCCGCCTCTTTCCCCTTTTTCTCGCCCATAAATATGCCGGCAAGCGGCGCGCCGCCCAGCCCCACGAGGTTGGAAAACGCGCTTACGATCAAAGTGATCGGGAACACCACGCCGAGCCCTGCCAGCGCGTCCGTCCCGACGTTTGCGATCCCTCCCACATACATGCGGTCTACGAGGTTATACAGCAGATTGATCAATTGAGCCACTACGGCGGGAACCGCCAATTTCACGATCAGCTTTCCGACGGGATCGCGGCCGAGATCGATCTTTTTTCTTTCCTGAAACATAAAACTGAACCGATTTCCGAAAAAAAAGCGCTCCTCGGAGGAGCGCCTGCCGCCTTACAGGGGCGGCAGAACGAGATTGAATACGATGCCGGTGATCAGTATGGCCGCCATGCAGACGGGCGCTATATACCGGATCATGATGCGGAAATAGCGCAGCTTCGCACGCTGATTGAGGATACCGATCTCTTCCGGCAATATCTTTTGATCAATAAAGAAGCCGGCGATGAGGCAGGTAATGATCGCCACGATCGGCATCAAGATGCTGTTCGAAAGATAATCGAACATATCGAGCAGCTGATACGTCGTGCCCGAAGGAGCGGTAAATTTGAAATCGCCGAGCACGCCGAAGCCGAGCGAAGAGAGGACGCCGAGCACGAGAATAATGCCGAATACGATCGTACAGGCGACCCAGCGCTTCAGATGACAGTTTTCCCGAAGGACGGCGACGATCGCCTCCACGAGCGAAATCGAGGACGTAAGCGCCGCAAAAAATACGAGGATGAAGAAGATCGCGCCGATCCAGCGGCCGCCGGGCAGATTGTTGAATACCGACGGGAGCTGTATGAACATGAGAGACGGGCCGGAAGTCGAAAGCGCCCCTTCCGCATCGGGCGAAAAAGCGAAAATGGAAGGGATGATGATCAGCGCCGCCACGATGGCGAACGACGTATCGCAGATGGAAATCTGCCGCGCGGAAGAGCGGATATTGGCGCTCTTTTTCATATACGACCCGTAGGTGATCATAATGCACATTGCCAGCGACATGGAATAGAAGAGCTGCCCCAAGGCCGCCAGAAGGGTTTCATACCCGAATTTTTCAAAATCGGGCACGAAGAGGTATTTTACCCCTTCCAATGCGCCGGGCTGGCAGAGAACGTAAATCATCAGAAACAGCGCCAACGCCGCCAGCGCGGGCATGAGGATCTTGCTGAGGCGCTCGATCCCTTTCTGCACCCCGAATATGACCACGAATACCGTAATCGCCGCAAAGATCAAAAAGAAAATGAGCGGCTCCCAAGGGTCGGCGATAAAGTTTGTGAAAAACGAAGCGGTATCGACGGCGCCGCTGCCCGCGACGAGGCCTTCAGACCCCGCAAAAAAGGCAACGATATATTTGACGACCCATCCGCCGATCACACAATAATACGGGACGATAATGATGGGGACCGCCAAACAGAAGAAGCCGAACCATTTAAATTTTTTGTTCAGAGCGGCAAAGGCTCCGATCACGCCTTTGCCCGTTTTCCGCCCGATGGAAATTTCCAGCACGAGCAGCGTAAAGCCCACGGTTACGGCGAGAATGATATAGCAAAGCAAAAAGACGCCGCCGCCGTATTTGGCCGCAAGGTACGGAAAGCGCCACAGATTGCCCAAGCCCACGGCAGAACCCGCCGCCGCCAGCACAAATCCGATTTTACTCGAAAAACCTTTCTTTTTTCCCTCTTCCGCCGCGGGCGATGCCGCACCGCCGTTCTCTGCCGGCGCATCTTCGGCAAAATCGCCGATCAGCGGAGTCTGTTCCTCTCTCATAAGACCTCTCTGAATTCTTGGAATACTGCGTATAGTTTATACTCTGTATGGTATTGTAACGGATTCTATAACTTTTGTCAAGGCGTATTCGCCCCGAAGCGCAAAACGGCTATCCCCCGCCTTCCGGGGTATCCGGATCGGACTGCGCGCCCGCCTGTTCCGCAGGGGTGAGTTCTTCGCCGCCGCCCTTCTCGCCGGAAAGCAGCTTTTCGCTTCGCTGCCCCGCCTCTTCGATCTCTTCCGCCTCCAGTGCAAGTTTCCCCGAAGGGAAGCGGCGGAAATAGCTTTTGGTTTCGCGGATGACCACGCCCGACAGCAGAAGCAGAGCGATGAGATTGGGGATCGCCATCAGCCCGTTAAAGATGTCCGCTATGTTCCACACCGCGGCGACCGTCATATACGGCCCGATGAACACGGCTGCAATATAAAGGATCCGATAGCCGTAAATCAAAAACTTTTTGCGCCCGCCGACGTATTCGAGACAGCGTTCGCCGTAGAAATTCCAGCCCAAAATCGTCGTGAAAGCGAAGAAAATGAGGCAGACCATTAAAATGACGGGCCCCGCCGTACCCAGAACCCCGGGCAGACCTTGGCCGAAGGCCTGTATGGTTACGTCCACGCCGTCCAGCCCCAAATTCCATGCGCCCGTGATGACGATGGCGAGCCCCGTCATGGTGCACACGACGAGCGTATCGAGAAAGGTGCCCGTCATGGAAACGAGGCCCTGCCGCACGGGTTCTTTCGTCTTTGCCGCCGCGGCGGCGATGGGCGCGGAGCCGAGCCCCGCTTCGTTGGAAAAGATACCGCGCGCGATCCCCTTTTGCATGGCCACGATCATACTTCCGGCAATGCCGCCCGCAACGGCGCGAGGGTTGAAGGCCCCCACAAATATCTGCCCGAACGCGGCAGGGATGGAAGTAACGTTTGCCGCGAGAATGACCAGACACACGAGAACGTAAGCGATGACCATGAAGGGCACCACCGCTTCCGAAACTTTCGCGATCCGCTTTACGCCGCCGAGCAAAACGAGCGCAACGACCGCCGTGAGAATGAGCCCGGCGATCGAGACGGCGAGATTATATTCCGTTCCGAACAGGCGGAACGTAGGCGCTTCCGCAAAGATATTGCCGACCGCGGAAGTGATGCTGTTGACCTGCGAAAAGGTACCGATGCCGAAAAGCCCCACGCACATGCCGAGGACGGCAAAAATAACCGCCAAGAATTTCCAGCGCCGGCCCAGCCCGTTCTCGATATAGTAAAAAGGGCCGCCGAGCGTATGCCCGTCGGGGTATACTTTGCGGTATTTTACCGCCAAAAGCCCTTCCGCATATTTGGTGGCCATACCGAAAAAGGCGGCCAGCCACATCCAAAACAGCGCTCCGGGCCCTCCCGCCACGATCGCCGTGGCGACTCCGACGATATTGCCCGTGCCGATGGTTGCGGAAAGAGCGGTGCAAAGCGCGCCGAAACTGGAAACCTCGCCTTCGCCCTCTTCCTTTTGGAACATATATTTAAACGCGCGCGGCAATTTCCGCATGGGCAGGAATACCAACCGCACCGTCAAATAGATCCCGACGCCGAGGATGAGGACGATGAGCGGGATTCCCCATACGAAATCGTCGATCGACTGTATAATTTTTTCAAAGGTCTGCATCTGTTTTTTGCCAAAAAAGAAAGCCGCCCGAAAGCGACTTTGCGGACTGTACCGCTCCGTCCTTTTGCCTGAGAGATAGCCGCACATGCGGCATACACCTTCGGCGCCTTTTTTCGGCCTCTCCGGAGTTTATATTTTTGGCGGCGGACAAGCCGCCGCATCTTTTATATTATAAGCGCACGGCCGCCGTTTGTCAACAGATATATATGCGAATCGGCAAAAAGAAACACAATTGCCGCTTTTTATAATAAATTCAAAGAAAAAAACTGTAATACCGACTGTTTTTTGATAGTCCGGGCTGTCTGCGCGCGGTCTTACTCCAATCGTGCGGATCCGGCTTAATGTTCGGGCGCCGGTTTTGCCCGCCCGAAAGTGCCGCCGGAAGAATACAGCCCGTTCTGCTTGGCCGATACGGCGAAAGTGCGCGCGTCGATGCGGCGCGTCTGCTCAGCTGAATATTTTTTGTTAGCGAAAAACAGAAGGGCAAATGAGAGATAGCCGGTTGCGGCGATTAGTATGACAGGCAAAAACGTCTGCACGAATACCAGCGATACGACTACGAGAACGGTGGAAAACACAAGCTCCTTCCACTGAATGCGCAGCGCACGGATAAATCCCATTTTCTGCGAATCCTTGGGAGTTACGATGAATTTTGCCTTTTTGCCGAACATGCCGAGCAGAGCGCTGACGAGCGAGGTAAAGAGCATTGATCCGTACAACACCACGACGCAGAGCAGATAAAACAGAAAGCGAAAGATATTGATTCGAAACAGCCAAGTAAAAACATCATTGAGCATGGGGGAAAAGAAAAACACGACGGTCGGCACGATCATCCACAGCGGATATACCCTGCCCACGTCTACCCCTATTACAGGTAAAATGACGATATTCAGAATAATATAGAACGCAAAAATCGCCGTGAGCGGAAGGTTATAGGTGAAAAGAATTATGTCCAGCTTTTCAAACCAACGCATGCGGGAACGAAAGATTTTTCCCGTATATTTCTTGATGAATTCCAGATTCCCCTGCGTCCACTTCGAATGGCGCTTTTTAAACGCGGCATAATCGACCGGATATTCTTCTTCGCAAACTATGTCGGGCGCGAACGCGACGACGTAGCCCTTGTTGCGCATCTCGATGCTCAGGCAAAGGTCTTCCGCAACGAGGTCGGGAAAACCGCCCGCCTGCTCGTAGCATTCCCGGCGGATCATCGCACCGTGCCCGAGCATGGACGAAAACCCGTAATTGTGCTTCATCGTCTGATAGGTAGGCCAATGCGAATTGACGCCGATGTGGAAGAGTTTCATAAAAAAGTTGCGGTTGCGGGTGGCGACGTGGTTCGCCTGCACGATGCCGACATTTTCGTACGCATAAAAATACCGCAGACAGGAGACGATAAAATCAGGAGGGATGATTTCGTCTGAATCGAGGATGACGACATAGCCGTAATCGCTTCGCCGCACTTCTTCCGACTGCAAAAAATGGTTGATGTTGCCCGCTTTGAACCCCTTGCGGTCGGCACGGCGCACGACGCGCACGCCTGTTTCGCGCGCAAAGGCATCGACCTTTTCTTTATATTCGGGCTGCGACGAATCGTCCAAGATCACTGTTTCTGCATGCGCATATGTCTGACGCATACTGCGGCGCAAACTTTCACCGTCGAAATCGTTGCATGTACAGTAGAGCATCAGCACTTTATCGGATACGCTGCGAACGTCCGTTTCCAGCACTTTGCGGTATTTTGCTTCCAATTTTCGGCGGCTGAACGTATACCACATGACATACAGGAAGTCTTTGACGCCGTTCAGCCAAAAATACGAGATGAACAGAGCGTTCAAAACCAGCAACACTACGGCGAAAATGCGCAGGGCCAGATTGCCCCCGGTTCCCGCCGCAAAGGGAGGCGTTATGAACGCCGGCACAAAATAATACCAAATCGCGGCGCAGAGCAGCGACCATACCGAAAGCATGACGATGTACAGAACCGGGCTCTTTCGGCCCCCGGCACCCTTTCTCTTGTCTTTCATTGCATATACTCCTGCATATAGTGTGCCGCGGAACATGAAATTCTATGCGAAGACAACCGCAGGGTCAAAAAAAGGAACGGCTGCCCGTTCCTTTTTTTGTTGAATATGATTTATTCCGTATACGTTTCCAAAGTTTCGCCGTCTTTGCAGCGCTCCTTGGAGAGTTGATTTTCGACAAAGCAATTGTTGTTCTCCGCGGAAAGGCTTACCGTCTTGTCCGCATAATTGTTCGTTGTCTGATTGTTCGGGATGATCGCAATATCGACCGCATTATCGGAAAATTCGTTATCTTCCAATACGATCGTAGAATTGCCCGTAACCACGAAGCCGCGCGTGCCGCTGACCGTGTTCCCGCTGACAGTGCCAGACCCTTCGAGATAGGCGGGCTGACGGAGCGCCGTGAACGTGTTGCCCGTTATGGTGATATCCTGCGACCCCGCATACTGTACGATGCCGCGGACCACCTCGTCGTCGCCGAGCTCGTACTGCCCCGTGATCGTGCAGTTTTTGACGGTTCCGTCCGTGCCGAGCTTGATCAGGCCGTCTACGCTGGTCTTATCCGTCTTTTCGATGGTCAGCCCGTCGAGCGTGGAGCCGCCCGTCTGCATATTAAAAACGGCAATGTTGCCGGACACGGAGATTTTTGAATCTTCCGTTCCCTTGATCGTTACCGACTTACCGGAAAGGTCGAGTGTTTCAGCGAGGGTAATCTCTCCGTCTAAAATAATCACCGACCCGTTCTGCGAAGCCTTCACGGCAGCGACAAAATCTTCCGCGGTCGTTACGGTTACGGGAGCATAAGAGACTTCGGGGATTCCCCATACGACCGTGTATTCATCCGCTTCTTGATTTCCGAAGCAATAGGACTGAAAAATAATGCGGTTCACTTTGCTTTCCGTTACGGCATTTTCGCCATCCGTGCTTTCGTACGAGGCGACGGCAGTTCCGTCGATAAATACATTGATTTTACCGTCTGCAAAGCGGATCGCCAAATCGTGCGTTCCGACCGCAGGCTCGACTTCGTCTAACGCGACCCAGCCCCCGTTTTCTTCGTCATAAGCATTCCAATAATCCCAACCGGCTTCGGAGTCGATCGTGCTGTCTTTTGAAACGGTTTTGCCGAAATGAACGATCGACCAATCCACAACCGTGCCGTCGGCAAGCGTAACTTCCAACCACATGGACGTGCTGACTTCGCCGTCGATCATATCTTGAGTAACCTCGAGCGACGTTTCGACCTTCCATTCTGCAGCAGCCGGCATATTTACAGACGCCACTTTGCCCTGATATGCATTGTAATTGTATCCTTCCTCGCCGTTCGCCTTTGCAGGGTCGGTCGTGATCGTAATCGTCCCGGCTTCCGCATCGACATCAAAGGCGGCAGGTTCCGTGCGGTCGACAGTCCATTCGCCGACAGATGCTTCCACAAGGCCGTCGGATACCGTTACGGAGCAGGTTGCGCTCT
>CALVXE010000065.1 GCA_944368795.1 uncultured Clostridia bacterium
AAGTATGTGGATACGCATGCCCAGGGGGATGTTATGTCGCGCGTGGTCAACGATGTCGACATTATTTCGGACGGCCTGTTGCAAGGAGTGGCGCAGCTGTTTACGGGCGTGATGACGATTGTGGCAACGCTGGTCGTCATGTTCGTCATCAACTACATCATTGCGCTCGTCGTGGTCGTACTCACGCCGCTTTCGCTGTTTGTGGCGGCTTTTATCACCAAACGCACTTTCAAAAGCTTCAGCAAACAGGTCAAAGTGCAGGGGATGCTCGCCGCCCACACCAAAGAGATGCTGGGCGGGCAGAAGTCGGTGATCCTGTTCAACGAAGAAGAATATTCCTGCCGGAAATTCGAGCGCATCGATTCCGATTTATATGAGATCGGCTGGCGTGCGCAGTACTATTCCGCCCTTACCAATCCCAGTACCCGCTTTGTCAACGCGATCATTTACGCGTTCGTCGGCGTATTGGGCGCCGTGTTCTGTATACTTAGCCTGCGTTCGGGCGGGGAACTCGTCCTCGGATCTATGACGCTCAGCGGCTTTACGGTCGGCATGCTTTCCGTATTTTTGAGTTATGCCAACCAGTATACGAAGCCCTTCAACGAAGTGTCCAACGTCGTAACGCAGATGCAGAATGCTTTCGCCTCCGCCTCCCGCGTGTTTGAAGTGGTCGACGAGCCGAGCGAAGATTTTGAGGGGAGCAGGCATATCGAAAAGGTACGCGGCGATATCCGCGTCGAAAACGCGCGGTTTTCCTATGAGCCGGGGCAAAAACTCATTGAAAATTTCAATCTTGACGTCAAGGCGGGCAGTAAAATCGCCATTGTCGGCCCCACGGGCTGTGGCAAAACGACGCTCATCAATCTGTTGATGCGCTTTTACGACTTGAACGAAGGAAATATTTACATCGACGGAATAAACGCCCGCGATATTCCGCTGGACGAATATCGCAAGATGTTCGGCATGGTCCTGCAGGAAAGTTTTCTCGCCGAAGAGACGGTCGCCTGGAACATAGCGTACGGAAGCGGCGGAGCCTCCCGCGAGCGGGTCGAAGCGGCGGCAAAGGCGGCTTATTGCGATTTCTTCATCGGAAATATGCCGGAAGGGTACGATACCGTTCTCTCTTCCAACGTCAGCGTATCGCAGGGCGAACGCCAGCTTTTGTGTATCGCCCGCGTGATGCTTGCCGATCCGCCCATGCTGATTTTAGACGAAGCGACTTCGAACATCGACACGATGACAGAGCTCCGCATACAGAAGGCGTTTAAAAAGATCATGCGGGGAAGGACGTCGTTTATCGTCGCGCACCGCCTTTCGACCATTCTCGATGCAGACTTGATCCTCGTCATGAACCACGGCAGCGTGATCGAACAGGGCACGCATGCGCAGCTTATGGAAAAGAGGGGATTCTATTTCAACTTGTATAATTCGCAGTTTGCAAAATAGAGGAAAAACAAATACGGAAGCTCCCGCCATATCGGCGGGAGCTTCGTGCGCATTTAAGTTACTTTTGCGGCGTCCTTTTTCCGTTTTTGTCGATCAGCATAGTGGGGCGTTCGTCTTTCAGCGCCATCAGGTAATCGTTGTATTGCTCTTCGGTGAGCGTCCTGACTTTGTTTTTTTTCTTTTTCGACATTGTTTCAAACCTCCGAATTGCGATCCTGCAATTAGTATGCGCCAAAAGGGCTTTGTTCATACGGCGCCCCGCCGATCGGCGCGGAAAGATTGACACGTTCTGTAAAAATTTGTATAATGACACCGAGAGAAAGAAAAAAGGGCGAACCATATGATCATTTTGCACGCGGTCAAAAATTTTTTTAAGAATCTGAAATACTACTTCACGCCGCTCGGCGCGCTGTTTTTGGGCGTGATAATAGCGCTCGCGGCGATTGTTCCGGCGTTGCTCGCTTCGCTCAACAGCTTCGCAGCGTCGGTGCGGGAAATCGTTGCCGGGGCCGGCATCGACGTCGAGGTTTTTGCCGAATTGTTTTTGGATCGTTTTTCAGAACTTCCCTCGGATGTTTCGGATGCAGTCAATTATATATTGACGACGGATTGGCTGGCGGAAACACTGAACGAACTGATGAACACCCTGTCGAGTGAAGCGGGCGCATATGTTTCCGGATTGGAACTTGCCGCCGCAGAACTCATCGGTTCGGCGGTCGGCTGTTTGGCGGTTCTCTTTACCTTTTGCGTTCTCGGGCTGTTGGCGGGCTTTTGGATCACAAAAAAATTGATCCGCAAAGAGATCGCCCGCCGCTCTTTATGGAAATATATCCTCGTTACCGCGGCAGACAGTATTTTGCTCGCTTTGATCACTTACATAAGCGCCCGTATATTCCGCGTCTGGACGCCCGGCGGATTCATAGCCGTGGCAATTTCCGCACTGGTTTTCGGTTTCGTCAACCTATTGGAGGCGTATCTCGTGCAGGCGTGCGGCAAAGTCAGGTTCCGCAAGGCCGTCAGCATAAAAAATATTTGTTTCCTCTTTATCGGATTTCTTGCGGTCTTTTCGATCGCCGCCCTGTTTTCCGCTCTTGCCGTCTCCCTGTTCGGCAATGTGGTGGGGGTAGCGGTGGCGTTTCCCGTTATCGAAATTGCGATCATCGTCAACGGACTGAATGCGGAATCGTATATGAAAAAACTGGCGGAAACCCAATCTCTTCCGCCGGATGCCCGGGTCCCGTCCGCGGAGAATGAAAAGGATGCATAGGCAAGGCGAGTCGGAACATCTGTCTGTAAATTTTGCAAAAGTCTTGACAAGCCGTCTTTTGTATGTTAGACTATAAGAAAAAAAAGAGGTGGAGAAATGAAAAAGTTGATAGCCGTTTTGCTCGGCTCGGCGATGTTGGTCTCGGCATTTGCGCTCTTATCCGGTTGCGGACGCAAGGGTCCGGAGGTGCGCATTCAAGGTGATTTCAGCCAAGAAGCGACGGCGGAAGAAATTTCCGCATTGGAAACAAAGATGAACGGCTTTGCCGATTCATTCATGGGCGATGTTTCCGCGTCCGATTGGAAGTTCGGCATACAAATGCTTTCAGACGGAACGGGTTCGGTAAAAATGAATATGTCCATGGGCGAATCGAATATAAGCATGACGATGGATACCAAGGCAGACGTCGATTTTACATATGCGCTGCGCAAAGCCGATACCGGAACGGCGTATACGGGCGCGGGTACGCTGGATGTGAATTACAGCATGGGCGGATATACCGAAAATCCTGTCTCCGCCGCCGTAAAGGGCTCCATGTATCATGACGGCTCCAATGTGTACGTAGACGGCGAGTATAAAGCGGCATACGGCACGCAGACGGAAGAGCTGAACGGCAAATATAAGTTCCCGGCAGATACGGTCCTCGGTTCTCTGGACGAAGGCATGCCTTTGACTTTGGATATCAACGATGCGACGGATATGTTGGAATCGCTGTACGAAACGGGCTTGGATTCTTCCGGCATGAAAGTCTACATCGACGATTCCGACGCCGAAGAAACAAAAGTCAAAGTGAGTATGGATTTCAATGCATTCATGGACGAAATGATCGGTTCTGTTTCAGATCTTGGCCTGGGGCAGGATTTCATTACCGAACTGAACAATTCCGCGAAGTTCAATGCCGCTGATATGTATTTTTCTTTCAACAAGACGACGGGGCTCTTTACAGGGTACGGTGTCGTCAACGATGTTTCGATCAAAGGATTTGAGTATACCGACGCGGCGAGCGGCATGACCGTTTCGCTGGATGTCAGCGTCAATACGTCTTCGTGGCTCCTGTATACCGATAAGGATGTAGAAGCCCCGGCCGATTTGGATGCCTACACAGCGGCAGAATAAAAAGTAAATTGCGAAATAAAAAACAGGCGGGAAAACCAACGCTTTTCTCGCCTGTTTTTTAATTGTTGCGTTGCATTTCGGATAAACTGCAGAGTTTCAGCATATATAGAGTAAAGAGAGGATGGGCCGCGGGCGCTGACAAATATCCGGAAATCTTTACGGGCGGAGCGGCAGGATTCGGTTATTTGTCTGCCCGCAGGGCGATTTTCCATTTAAAAGCATGTCTGCGCTTTCCATCCGAAGAAGGCATGTTTTTCATCTTTTCAGCTTTTGTAACAGCATCCTGTTTGCAAATTTGCCGCAAAGGGTATTGCAAACCCCCCGCCGCTGTTTGCGGCGGGGGTAAAGTTCATGATTTTCAGTTAAAAACGCGAACGCGGATGATATTGGGCAGTTTTTTGATCTCTTCGATCGTCTTCCCGGAAGGAGCCTTGTCGATATCGATGATCATATACGCCTTGTCTCCCTTCGATTTGTCCTGCATATTGGCAATATTGATCCCGTTCCCGGAAATGATCGAGGTAATTTTCGAGATCACGCCTTCCACGTTATCGTGCATTACCGTAATGCGCGCAACCGAAGTGCGGGGCGCCGATACGTCGGGGAAGTTGACGCTGTGCGTGATATTTCCGTTTTCGATATAGTCAACGAGCTCTCTCGCCGCCATCGCCGCGCAGTTATCCTCCGCTTCAGGGGTGGAGGCGCCGAGGTGCGGCACGCAAATGGCGTTGGGAACGCCGATCAGTTCTTCGCAGGGGAAGTCAGTGATATAGCGTCCCAGCTTTCCGCTTTCCAGCGCGGCAACGACCGCCGCTGTATCCGCGAGCTCTCCGCGCGAATTGTTGATGAGCACGGCCCCGGCCTTCATTTTGTCGAACGCCTCCGCGTTGAACATCTTTTCGGTCGAAGGGGTCAAGGGTACATGCACGGTAATGAAGTCGGACGATTTGATGATTGTATCGAGATCTGCCGTCTTCACTCTCGTATCGAGGTGCAGCGCGCCTTCAACGGAGAGATAGGGGTCATAACCGAGTACATTCATGCCGAGGTTGGCTGCCGTATTGGCGACAAGCACGCCGATCGCGCCCAGCCCCACGACGCCCAGCGTCTTGCCGAGAATTTCATGTCCGACGAATTTCGACTTGCCTTTTTCCACGGCTTTCGAAATCCCTTCCGTCCCTTTCAGCGTTTTGACCCAGTCGATCGCATCCGTTATTTTGCGCCCGCCGAGGAACAATTCGCAGATCACGAGTTCCTTTACGGCGTTTGCATTCGCGCCGGGGGTGTTGAATACGGCGATGCCTTTTTCGGTGCAGGCGGGGATGGGGATATTGTTGGTCCCGGCACCGGCGCGCGCCACGGCAAGCAGTTCGTCGTTCAGCGGGTATTCATGCATATTGAAGCTGCGAAGCATGATCCCGTCCGGCTTTTTCACGCTGTCGGAAAATACGTAGTTTGCAGGGAATTCTTTGTCGGCGACTTCGCTGATCGCATTTAATTTCAGTATTTCAGGCATAGTGTAAGACCTCCTGCGCGGTTAAGCGTTTTCCTTTTCGAATTTCTTCATGAATTCGACGAGCTTCTTGACGCCTTCGACGGGCATCGCGTTGTAAATGGATGCGCGCATGCCGCCCACGAGGCGGTGTCCTTTCAAAGTAACCAGTCCTTCCGCCTTCGCTTCCTTTACGAACTTTTCGTCCATTTCTTTGGAAGGGGTAACGAACGGCACGTTCATGATCGAGCGGTACTTTTTCTCTACGTTGTTCGTATAGAATTTCGAATTGTCGATGAAGTCGTACAGAAGTCCCGCTTTATATTCGTTGACTTTATTGATTTCCTTCACTCCGCCCAGCTTTTTCAGATGGCGCAATACGAGGTTGGCCATATAAATGGAGAAACAGGGGGGCGTATTGTAGAGCGATCCGTTGTCCGCCTGCGTCTTCCATTTCAGCATGGTAGGGCAAACGGGCAGAGGATTTTCGATGAGGTCTTTGCGCGCGATCACGATGGTTACGCCCGCCGGGGCAAGGTTTTTCTGCGCGCCCGCATAGATCACGCCGAACTTCGTAACGTCTACCTCGCGGGAAAGGATCTCCGAACTCATATCGCACACGAGCGGCGCTTTCGTTTCGGGGAATTTGATGTATCTCGTTCCGAAAATGGTATTGTTCGAGCAGATATGAACGTAATCGGCGTCGTCGTTGAATTTGATCGAATCGACGTCAGGGATGTACGTATACGTCTTGTCTTCGGAAGAGGCAACTTTTCTCGCTTCCCCGTAGATCTGGCCTTCCTGCCACGCCTTTTTCGCGAAGTTGCCCGTTACAACGTAATCCGCTTTTCCCGTATGCATCAGGTTGAGGGGAACGGCGGCAAACTGCTGGCTTGCGCCGCCCTGCACGAACAGAACGCAATAATTATCGGGGATGTTCATCAGTTCGCGCATCAGCTCTTCCGCCTCTTCCACGATCGGCGCAAACGCCTTATCGCGGTGGCTGATTTCCGTAACGCTCATGCCTGTTCCCTGAAAATCGAGAAATTCTTTCTGCGCCTCTTCCAAAACTTCCAGAGGAAGCATGGAGGGCCCTGCCGAAAAGTTATAAACTCTCATACAAAACTCCTTCGGAATTTATTTTTTAAAACTTATCCCTATTATTATACAATAACCCGCAATTTTTGACAAGTCTTTCGGGCGAATATACGGCCTGCGAAAAAATTTTTTTATTTTTTTCGGCGGAAGTATAAAAAGTTGGGGGCTTTGTCAAAAAATAATCGAAGAAAGTATTTACTTTTTTTGTAAAATATAGTAAAATAGTAACGAGTAAAAATGCCTTTTCGGCATCGATTCGAAGCGACATGCTTCAAGGGGGCTCTTATGTCTGAAACCATTCAACAAAAACTGAACGGTCTTTCTCCGGTAGAACGGCTCAAAGCGACGGATAAATATCTGGCCGAAATGCGCGGCGTCCTTGCATCCATGGACGAAATCGCCGCCCTGCGCGAAAAGCGCGGCGAAGCGCCTTCCGACGAATTCGGCGGCTACAAGCGCTCCACGGTAGAAAAATTTGTGGCAGAGCTGGAAAAACAGAAAGAGAGTATCCTTTCCGAAATCGATCGCGAAGAGAAAAACGCCGCCGCGCGTCTGGAACGCGAACGTGCGGAACGAGAAAAACTTATGCGCGAAAAGCGCGCGCTCGAACGCGCCGCACAGGTCCCGGCCGCACAGGCGCAGGAGAATAATAAGGCAATTTCCGAATTGTCCAAAAAAGTGGATACGATGGCCATCACTCCGCAAGACAATGCCATTTCCGGCTTCCGCAAGGGGGATACCTCCCTCGCCATCGAAAGCATGTATACCGGCCTTTCGATGGATATCGAAAAGATGCGGGACGACGTCTTGCAGGAACTCAAATATTCCTATAAACAGGACATGGCCATTTACGACGATCTTTCCGCAAAGATCGACGCGATCAAGCCGGCCGATACCGCCGCCCTTGAAGAGACGCTGAAACCTTTGGGTGAGAACATTACCGCAATGAGCGGCAGCCTGACTGCTCTCGACGAAAAACTGAACGCGCTGCAGCCTGTCGATTACGACCGGCTTGCCGGCCAGGTAGCGGAAAAAATGGTTTCCGGCATCGACTACAACGCCTTGGCGCAGCATATCGTCGGCATCATGGCGGGCGCGGGTGCCGTTGCCACCAAAACGGAGGTCGACCTTGTCAATCTGGAACGTAAGGTCGACGACATTAAAGACGCTTTAAACGGTGCCATCAGCGTAAAACAAATGCCGGAATTCCGCAAACTCGACGTTCTGATCGCCGATTATCTGCGAACGCTTTCCTACGATCTGATCCCCGATCTTCTCATTGCGGCGAATGCC
>CALVXE010000066.1 GCA_944368795.1 uncultured Clostridia bacterium
GTATATCGGCGCGGATACCTTGAATGTTGCGCCCGATGATTCCGGTTGGATCAAATGGGAATCTACGTACGGCATAGGATCGGCTGCGATCACGTCGGTCCAGCGCAATCTCGTATATTCCGGCGGCGAAGTTAAAGCGCAGTATACCGTTTCGTATTTCCTCGGGAATGACGTTACGCAGCATACGTTCGAGGAGGCATCCGACTATACGGGGAGCGTATCCGTAGGATTTGCCACGGCGTATACCAATGTAATACTGCGCAGCATTGCCGTTACGGAGGTGTTCGGGCTGTCTGTCCCGCAAACGGTTCCGGCGGGTGAAACGGAACTTCTCGGGTATGCTTCGGCTGCGGAAGGTTGGTCTGTTTCGGATGTTTCCGTCTATAATGCGGCGGGAGAAGAAGTCGAGGTTACGGAAGACACTGCGGTGTTGGAAGCGGGAGAATATACGCTCATATATGCGGCGGGTCTGTCTGATTCTTCGGCGAAAGTCGCCAAAACTTCTTTCGTTGCGGCGAAATTGACTGTAGAATAAAAAGTGCGCGATTTCCGCACAAAAGTAAAAATACGGGCAGGCGAAATTTTTCGCCTGCCCGTATTTTATAAGCACACATAAATTCTGAATATTTGGTTTAAATCAAAATGTTCGGTTCAAAATCAAATAGCGATAAGCGCGCCGATGAGAGGATGGCTTATCGCTGTGCTGCGGCAAAATAAATTTTGAAAAGAACCTGCCGCAGGGCAGAAGTGCGATCGGCGGGGGTTGCCTACCGATCGAGTTTTTCGGGCAGTTTTCCTTCCGCAACCGAAAGCATGGCTTGCAAAACACCTTCGTCCGCATTGGAAGCTACAACAGAAGAAAACCGTTGCTTCAGCCCGGGATACGCATTGTCCGTAACATAGGGATGACCGCAGGCGAGGAGCAGCTCGTAGTCGTTCATGTGGTCGCCGAATGCCATGCATTCCTCCGGGGAGAGATGCAGATGTTCCTGGATCATCCGCATCGCGTTTCCCTTGTTGGCGTCCCGTTCGGAAATATCCAGCCAGTTTCCGCCCGATTGGATCACGCGCATGTCCGGAAGCGCGGCGGGCAAAACGAGCATCCCGTCGTTTTCCGGGCCGGATTCATCGTATACGGCGATCTTGCATACTGTTTCGTTCGCCGCTATTTCGGCGAGCTTCGCCTGTGCATTCGAAACGTAGGAAGCCTGTACGAACTGCAGAAATGGCTGCGCGGCTTCCTCGTAATAGGCGCGGTCGGGCGTGCACAAAAGGGGGTGCGCGCGGCGCAGCGTCTTGATTGCAGAGAGCGCGCGCGTTATATTTTCGCGCGGTATGCTGCTGCAGGCAAAAATATCATCGGCATGTGCGACGATCGCTCCGTTTTCCGCGATCAGCAGAATTTTGTCGGCAACGGGGGCGAACAGCTGCCGCAATCCTGCAAGCTGTCTGCCGCTGGCCGCACAGAATAAAGTTCCGTTCTTATATAATTTTTCGATTGCGGAAAAAGTCGCTTCGGGCAGGTTGCCCGCAGGGTCGAGCAAAGTTCCGTCCAGGTCGCTGGCGATAAGTTTTATCATGGGTGAGGTTCCTTATGCGAATACTTTACATGAGGGGGGCGAATATGCGCAGCAAAGAGCGGTAGATCAGTCGGGGCAAACTGTCTTTGATCTTGTCCTTCGTGATCAATTCACTCTCTTCGCATGTCGCCAGATAATCGTCGTACAATTCTTTGCATACGCGTTCGTCAAAGAACATGGCGTCGCATTCCCAATGCAGATAAAAACTGCGAAAATCCATATTCGACGAGCCGATAATACAGTGCTGCCCGTCGCTGACGATACTCTTTGCGTGCAGAAAACCGGGCGTATAGCGGTAGATCTTTACCCCTTCGCGTACGAGCTGCGAATAAAAGGCCTTCGTAAGAGCAAAAACATACTTTTTGTCCGGAATGTTCGGAACGGTGATGCGCACATCCACGCCGGACCTTGCGGCGGTAACGAGCGCGCTTTTCATCTCCCCGTCGAGGATCAGATAGGGGGTATTGATATAGACGTATTTCTTTGCGTTGTAAATAATTTTCAGATACAGGTCTTCGCAGATGTTGCGGTTGCCGTCAAACGGGGAATCCCCGAATACAAGGCAAAGGCAATCGCCGGCGGGGCTGTGCGAGAGATATTTTTCGCAGTTTTCCTCCCCGTCCCGCAGAGACCATAATTGCAGGAACAGGGTCGTAAAATTTTGTACGGCCCGTCCGCGCAGAAGGATGCCGGTATCCTTCCACTTTCCGAACGGGTGCGTTTCGTTGATATATTCGTCCGCGAGATTCACGCCTCCCGTAAATGCGGTTTCGCCGTCGATCACTACGATTTTTCGGTGCGTGCGATTATTTTGCGCAACGTCAAGCACCGGGCGGAAGGGGTTAAAGCACATGCAGCGGATCCCTTGTTTTTCCAATTGCTGCGCGTAGTCGGACGGTACCTTCAGCATCGACCCGATGTCGTCATAAATGACGCGGACGTCTACGCCGTTTTCGGCACGTTCCTTCAAAATCGAGAGTACGGTATCCCAGCATTTTCCGGGGGCTATCACAAAAAATTCGATAAAGATATATTTTTGCGCCTTTTTGAGTTCCTCGGTCAGTCTGGCAAAATATTGTTCGCCGAACGAAAAATATTCGAACGAACTGCAGTCGGTAGCCGGCTGAAAACTTTGAAGAGCGACGAACTCCGCGCATTGTTTCGCAAAGCTGCCCTTTTCGGCAAAGCGCTCCATCGTTGCGAGATCGTGCGCGTAAAGGGGGTCAAAACACAACCGATCCGTCAGCTTTTTCAGCTTCCGGCGAGGCGTTTTGCGGCGCCGCAGCGTGAGATAGAGGATGCTCCCGATCGGGGGGATAAGCAGCACCGGAACCAGCCAGGCGATTTTGTATTCGGCGTTGATGTCCGAATTGATGATGCACAGCGCGACGAGTACGTCGACGACAATTATGATCACCGAAATGGCCGGAGCGATCTGCGGGATATAGGCAGACAGCAAAAAAATACCGGTGGGTAAGACGGCAAGTTCGATGAGGAGTAAAAAGCAGACGAGCAAAAATTTGCTCGTCAAAAGTTTCCAAAGTTTACGGAATTTCATGCCGGCCTCCGTACACTTTTAGAGCATGTTTAAAATACTGTAATTCATGCGCAGTCCCTTTTCGTTTTTTTCCGCTTCCGCCGCGAAAATTTTATCGGCGTCGGCAACGGGGCGCTTTTGAATGCGGAAAGGGGCAAGGTTGACGGCTTTGTTGACCAACAGGTTGATCGCGGCCGCATTGTTGGAATAATCGTTGGTAACGGCCGTAAGTGTCAGCCGCTTGTCGAGTGCGGTTTTCAGCTGTGCGGATATTTCGGGGAAAGAGAAGCCCGCATATACGACGGTGCCGCCCGTCGCCGTGATGGAAAAAGGCAGGTCGGAAGGCAGGCCGCAAAAGCTGCAATAAACGCTGCCGGAGGCAAAGCGGCCGCCCGTAATGCGATTGATGTTTTCCTCCAGCTCTGCATCCGAATTCAAAGTATAATAAATACCGCACCGCGCGGCCAAAGCAAGTTTTTCTTCGTCCGAGTCGATCAAAACAGGCACGGCCTGATGATAGATGAGAAGCTGCGAAAGGATATTCCCAAGTTCGCCCGCTCCGATCACCGCCACGTGCATCCCTTTTGTTACGTTCAGCCGCGCAATGACCTCTTCGCATACGGAAATTACGCCGATAAACAGAGCTTCGTCGTCATTGACGGAAGGGGGAAGGGGCGACAGGTCGGATTCTTCGGCCACGACGAAATCGCGCATATAACCGTTGCGATTCAGTCCGGCAACCTTTGTATCGGTACATTCTTCGGGTTCGCCCGCCGCGCAATATTCGCACTCGCCGCAGGGTGTAACGTCGTGCACGTATACGCGCGTATTCTTTTCGACGTTCAGGCAGCCCGGGCCCGCTTCGGCAACGACTCCTACGGCAAACCTGCCGGGTACGACGGGGTATTTCGGCTTGTAGACGCCGCAATAAGTCCGCAGCTCTTCTCCCGTCAAAAGGATTTGCGTTATCTTTACTTTCGCTTGCGTTTCGGTGGTAATGTTGTCCGGCTTTTCCTCCTCCGCGAGAACTTTGGGGGAAAGAATTTTCCAGATTTTCATAGGCCTCCTCTCAAAAATGGTCGATCTCCGCAAATCTAAATTTGCTGATTAAAGTAAATTATAATCCAATCGCGGCAATTTTGCAAGCAAAAAAAGGCGGAAAATCCCGACTGCCCGTTTTAATATCCCCCAAAACGCGAAAAAATCGGGCGAAAGGGGCAGAAGGGCGGGCGGAAGAATTTCTCGGCCGGAAATAAAAAAATTTTTGCAAAGCGGGTGTATTCTGTTTGACTTAAAAAACAAAATAATATATAATAAATCAGCATCTTGACGAAAGAAAGTAAGCGTAGAGAGGTGATACGATGAAACCCGATATACATCCCGATTATCACGAGGCAACCGTTACATGCGCCTGCGGGGCGACTTTTAAGACGGGCACCACGAAAAAAGGCGATACGATCAAAGTGGATATTTGCAGCAAATGCCATCCCTTCTTCACCGGCAGGCAGAAACTCGTAGATACAGGCGGCAGAGTCGATAAGTTTAAAAAAAGATACGGAATTTAGTATTTGCGTTTTCAGCTCTAAGTGTTGCTTGGGGCTGATTTTCTTTTTTTGACCTTTCCTTTGCGAAAAAACGAGTCGATGGAGTAAAAATCTGTTCATGAAAAAAGAGAAAAAGAAAGAAAGCCGAACATATATCGGCGGGCAGGCGGTGCTGGAGGGCGTAATGATGCGCGGAAGGAAAGCGTATGCGACCGCCGTGCGCGACCCCGAAGGCAACATTCAGGTCGAAAGCAAGCGGCTGAATCCTTCCAAAAAAATGCGCGTCGCTTCGAAAATACCGCTCGTCCGCGGCGTCGTAAATTTTGTTTCGTCGCTCGTTTCCGGCTCCAAGATCCTGATGCGCAGCGCGGAAGTGTACGGCGACGAAGGCGAACCTTCGAGGTTTGAAAAGTGGTGCGAGGCGAAACTGCACCTCAACGTGATGTCTGCCGTTTCGTTTTTGGCTACTCTCCTCGGGATCGTCCTTGCCGTGGGGCTGTTCGTCTTTTTGCCCATGTATCTGGCGGATCTTCTCGTCGATACGGGCACGTGGCTGGTCCGTTACAGCATCGGCTATAATCTGATCCAAGGCGGCCTTCGGCTCCTTATCTTTATTCTCTATATCGTTCTCATTACGGCGATGAAGGATATTCGGCGAGTGTTCATGTATCACGGCGCCGAGCATAAAACCATCACCTGTTTCGAAAAGGGGTTGGAGCTGACTCCCGAAAACGCGAAGACTTGTTCGCGTATACACGACCGCTGCGGAACTACTTTTTTGTTTCTCGTCATGGCGATCAGCATCATCGTTTTCTCGGTCGTAAACTGGCTGCTCAAAGACGTCTTTAACGGAATCGGCAACGACGTGTTGCAGTTTTTGGCGCAATTCGGCATCAAACTTTTATTTTTGCCCTTGGTGGCAGGCATATCTTACGAGGTCCTGAAGCTGTTGGCGAAGACGCAGAGCAAAATTTTTCTGCCGCTCAAAGCGCCCGGTTTTGCACTGCAAAAACTGACGACGCGCGAACCGACCGAAGACATGCTCGAAGTCGCCATCGCGGCATTTAAAAAAGTGTATGCGATGGATGCGGACGAAACGATTCCCGAAACGCAGTTCGTCGTTTCCAAAAGCGTAAAAAAATATACCGAGGAATTGAAAACGCTTTTCCGTGAAAGCGGGATAGACGAGAGCGACGCGGAATGGCTGGTCTCCGTCAAAACAGGCGTTGCGCGCAGCGAACTTTCCGCTTGCGATACGATACTGGTGCCCAGCCGCGTGGCAGAAATGGATGCCGTCGCGGGAGAGCGGCTTGCCGGTAAACCGCTTTGGTATATTTTGGGCGATACGGAATTTTACGGTTATAAGATCAAGGTCGACGGGCGGGTGCTGATCCCTCGGCCGGAAACAGAATTGCTTGCGGAGATGGCGGTCAAGTCGGTCGAAGAGGGGGATAAGGTGCTCGATTTATGCACGGGAAGCGGCTGCATCGCGATCGCCGTGCGGAAAGAAGTAAAAGATAAAGAAATTTCGGTTGTCGCGGCGGATATCAGCGCCGGGGCGCTGGAAGTTGCGGCACAGAACGCGAAGGATAACGCAGCCGACATCAAATTTATCGAGAGCGATCTGTTTTCGAATATAAAAGGAAAGTTCAATTTAATTGTATGCAATCCTCCGTACGTCAGGCGTTCGGATATTGCGGGGCTCGCGAAAGAAGTAAAAGACCACGAACCGCTCTCCGCTTTGGACGGCGGCGAGGACGGTTTGGATTTTTACCGCAGGCTTGCGGCGGAAGCGCCGAAACATCTCGTTCGGGGCGGCACATTGTTGATGGAGTGCGGCATCGGGCAGGCGCAGGCGATCGTAAAATTGTTCGGGAAATTCGATTATACGATGGTTTCCCGCGATTATAACGACGTAGAACGATTCGTGCGGGCAGTATTATAA
Source organism: uncultured Clostridia bacterium (assembly GCA_944368795.1). GTDB lineage: Bacteria > Bacillota > Clostridia > Christensenellales > Borkfalkiaceae > Borkfalkia. The sequence continues at coordinate 6,607 of CALVXE010000066.1, forward strand.
AGTTATGTTAAAAAAATTAGAAGGTATCTTAGAAAAATACAGGAAATTGTCCGAAGAAATGGCGGATCCCGCCGTCATCGCGCAGCCCGAAAAATGGACGCAGTGCGCCAAAGAACACGCGGACATTGCCGAGACGGCGGAAAAATACCTCGAATACAAAAAAGTCGAAAAGGAGATGAACGACGCCTTTTCCGCGGCGGAAACGGAGGAAGACCGCGAACTGAAGGATATGCTTACCGAAGAGGGGTATTCCTGCAAGGAAAAACTTTCCGCGATTCGCGACGAACTGCGGATATTGCTTCTCCCGAAAGATAAGAACGACGAGCGGAACGTCGTCATGGAGATCCGCGGCGGAGCGGGCGGCGACGAGGCGAACCTGTTTGCGGCGGAATTGTATTCCATGTATTGCCGCTATGCCGAATCCATGCGTTGGAAAACGGAGATCATCGACTGCAACGAAACCGAGCTCGGCGGGATGAAGGAAGTCGTTTTTTCCGTCTCCGGAAAAGGGGTATACAGCAAGCTCAAGTATGAAAGCGGCGTGCATCGCGTACAGCGCGTTCCGGAAACGGAGTCGCAGGGCAGGGTGCACACCTCCACCGTTACCGTAGCAGTTTTGCCCGAAGCGGAGGACGTGGAGGTCGAAATCAACGAAAAAGATCTCAAGATCGATACCTACCGGTCGGGCGGAGCGGGCGGACAGCATATCAATAAGACGGAAAGCTGCATC
>CALVXE010000067.1 GCA_944368795.1 uncultured Clostridia bacterium
CTCACCTTCGGCGCGCATCGCCGCAAAGACGGCCTCGCACAGCGCTTCGGCACGGGCGCGCACGGAACCCGTTTCGGGCGCATACTGCGCGGGCAGGATGTGCACGATCATCTTCTTTTTGCGATGCAGCAATTTGCGGAGCTTCGTCATTTTGAATTCGATAAAGACGGGAAGCACGGGCACATTGAATTTTACCGCATAGCGAAAGGCGCCCGGTTTGAACGGCCGCAGCTTTTCATAGCGGGGCCACAGCGCGTGTTCGGGATAAAAGTTGACGATCTTCCCCTTTGAAACGAGTTCGCCGACCGTCTCTTGCAGGCGCCGCATGTCGCTGATCTCCGTGCCTACGGGAAGAAAACCGCCCGATTTGAAAATTTTGCCCAGCCAACCGCGTTTGAGCAGGTAATAGTTGCCCGTATGGAATACGCGGAAAGGACCGAGCGCGTTCTTCATCAGAAGAGTATCGAGATTGTGCACGTGATTGCATACGGAAATCGCGCCGCCCTTGCCGAGCGCGCGCAGGTTTTTGCGCCCTTTTACCTTCGCGCCCATGCCGATCCAGGTTATGATCGGCCCCACGACTTTGACGACCGAAAGCACGTACAGGCGGCGAAGTTTTTCCGTAATTTTTGTCGGGAGATAATTGTAGTTTTCGTCGATTTCGAGCGCGTCGAAATAGCGGTGGTCTTCGTTCATGTCTACGTCGTACAGACCTTTCCGCTCCAATTCCTTTTCTCTCTCGCGATAATCGATCTTAGCCATCTCACTCATCTCAAAAATAATACTTTTTCATTACAGATTATAACACATTCATTACAAAAGCGCAACAATGTTGCCGAATTTTTCGGAAAAATGTCGAAGTTTTAACGCGGATCCCGCGCCCTTACAGTTCTTCCATCTCGTCGAGGGTAAGGAGGAACCCGGGGATAAACTTTTCCATGAAATAATCGAGGCAGGGCAATCGCTTTTCCCGCAGTTCCCGCTCTATGCTCTCCTTGGCCTTTTTAAACTCGCTGTTGCCGCCCTTCAGCTCCTCCAGGCACTTCACGTATGCCGAAAGTTTATCCGCCGCCTTGACGAGTTTATATTCGCGGCTGTCGGGGTCGGCTTTGACGAACGGGGCGATGCCGCCGCGCACCTCTTCGGGCAGCATGCCGAGCAGCTTATCCGCCGCCTTGTCTTCCAGCCGCTTATATGCGCCGTGTATTTCCGGATTGAAATATTTGATGGGCATGGGCAGGTCTCCCGTCATCACCTCGCCGCACTCGTGGTACAGGGCGTACAGCACCGTCTTCAATTCGTCGGGGCGGTTGCCGTACACCTCCCGGTCGATCACCGCCAGCGCGTGCGCAAACATCGCCACCTGCTGCGAATGCTCCATGATATTCTCTTCGCGCGAAGAACGCATCAGCGACCAGCGCCGTATGTACTTCATCCGATCCAAAAAAGCGTAAAAATTGGACGCCATTGACCTCTCCTTCTCCGCAGGCCTTTCGAACGGACCCGCGGCTCTCTCTTTTATAGTTTCTACTTTCACAATTATTTTATGCGCGTGCAGGCGAAGCCGCCCGAAGCGCGGCGCACCTTCCCTTCCGCATGTATTTTATCATATTTTTCCGCCGAATTCAATGATTATACGATTGACTTCGCAAGGATTTTATATTATAATTCTGCCTGTAAACGCGGCCGCGGCTTCTTTTCTGCGGCGCGGCGCGTAAAAATTTTACATATCCGCCGGGGGTGCCGTAAAAAGCTGAGATTATACCCTTTGAACCGGACAAGATAATACTTGAACGGAAGCTGCAAAGACGATATATCGGCACGCCCTTTCGCAGGGCGTGTTTTTTTGACCGACGTCGGCGGAAAAGAAGGAGGTTTTATGTTTTCCAACAACCTGCTCGCGGTCATCGCGAGCGAAGAGGCGATCGACATCGTAACGTATGTCGCGATCGGCGCGATCGCCCTGCTGGCCGTGGTCGTCGCCGTCATCTGTATCGCGAACCGCAACAAAAAGTTCGATACGAAGTCGATCGCGTATGCGGCCGTATGCCTGGCGACGTCGTTCGTACTGTCCTTTATCAAAATCGCGCCGGTACCCAACGGCGGCTCCATCACGCTGGCGAGCTGGGTGCCCGTTCTCATCTATGCGTACGCTTACGGCGCGCCCAGAGGACTGCTGGTCGGGATCATCTTCGGCATTCTCAACTTTATCTCCGGCCCCTATATCCTCACGCCGCTCTCGTTCGTCCTCGACTATATCCTCGCGTTCGCAACGGTCGGTCTGATGGGATTCGCGGGCAAATTCAGCAAATCTCTGATGAAAAACGTCATTCTCGGAACGGTGATCGTCGCAGTCGCGCGCCTGATCATGCACCTGTTCTCGGGCATGATCTATTTCCAGAACGACGCGATCTGGGTCGATCTCCCCACCCCGAACGCCTTCGTCTATTCGCTCATCTATCAGCTCGTTTACGTTCCCGGAGACGCGGTCATCAACATCGTCGTGCTGATCATCCTCGCTAAGACGGGCGTCCTGCAGACGCTGCTGCACATGATGCGCCCCTCCAAATTCCTTTCCGCCGCAGAACTGAAAGCGGAGAAAAACGCAGCCGCCTCCCCTGCGGAAAGCGAAACGGCCGTATCCGAAGCGGGAAGCGAAAAGAAGTCCGAATAACCCTTGTTCCGAAGAACAAAACGGGGCCGCAGCAACGCTGCGGCCCCTTCTTTATGCCTTGCAGACGGCGTTCGCATCAAAGCGAACTCTTGGAACCGTCTTCATAACCGTATTCTTTTAACAGGTTCGCTTTATCGCGCCAGTCGTCCTTCACCTTTACATACGCCGTCAGAAAAACTTTCGCGCCCAAAAATTCTTCCATGCTCTTGCGCGCGAACGAGAGCGTCTCTTTGAGAGCACGCCCCTGCCTGCCGATGAGGATGGCCTTGTGGTTCGCCTTTTCGCAGATGATGTCGAGGTCAACATCGTACAGATTGCCCTCCTCGCGCTTTTGAAAGGTATTTACGAGCACGGCGACGCCGTGCGGGATCTCCTTATCGTATCTGAGGAGGATCTTTTCGCGCATGATCTCGGCGATCATGAATTTTTCGGATTTATCCGACAGCACGTCTTCCGGAAAGAGCGGCTCGCCTTCGGGGAGCATTTCGGCGATCGCCTCTTTCAGCTTGTCCAAATTTTTCCCCTTCCGCGCGGAAACGGGCACGACGTCGCAGTCGATCCCCTCTTCGTACAGCCGCTTTACGTCCGCGGGAATGTTGCCTTCCGGCATGATGTCCGTCTTCGTATACGCGATGATCATGGGGACTTTGAAGGCGAGGTAGTGCTTCATCAGAGCGACGTCCGAATCGGATACCCCCTTGTGCCCGTCGTGCACGTACAAAATGAGTTCCACGTCCTTTGCGGAATTTTCGGCAGTGCGCATCATCATGTCGGAAAGGGCGGTCTTCGATTTATAGATGCCGGGCGTGTCGACGAAGGCGATCTGCACCCCTTCGGCATTGTAAACGCCCAGGATCCGGTCGCGCGTGGTCTGCGGTTTGGGAGAAACGATCGCCACTTTTTCGCCCACGAGCACGTTTACCAGCGTACTTTTCCCCGCGTTGGCCTTGCCGATGACGGCAACAAATCCGCTCTTCATTCGCAGTCCCTCCCGATGCCCATATGCGCGAGGATTGACTCCTCTCTCTCTCGCATTTCACGCCTGTCCTCCTCCGTTTCGTGGTCGTACCCCAGCAGGTGGCACAATCCGTGCACGGCAAGGTAGTACAGCTCGCGCCGCAGGGAATGGCCGTATTCCTCCGCCTGCTCGGCGGCGCGTTCGCGGCAGATGGCGACCGACCCCAAAAACAGGCGGCCCTCCTCGTCCGCGTCGAACGGAAAGTCTTCCCCGCGCAGTTTTTTCCCGCGGATACCGTCGAGGCTCGGATAGCTCAAAACGTCGGTAACCGCATCCTTCCCGCGCGTTTCGCGGTTCAAAGTACGTATCCCATCCGCGTCGGTGAATACCAGTTCGAACGCGAGAGGCACGTCGCTCTCTACGTCTTCCGCGGCATATTTTTCCAAAAGCGCTGCGTCGAAATCCTCGTCTTCACATTCGACGGTCAGTTCAGCCATTTTCTTTCGTCTCCTCTTCTTTCCTCTTCAGCTTGAGTTTCGGGTACTGCACGCGGCTGTGATAGACGCCCGTCAGGCAGCTCACGATCGTCTCTTTGATGACGGTAAGATCTTTCATCGTGATGTCGCATTCGTCGAACTGGTCGAGGTCCATGCGCTCTTCGATTATATCGCGCACGGCGTTTTCCACCTTTTCGGGAGTGCGGTCCGGCAGCGTACGCGAGATCGCCTCGCTCGCGTCCGCGATCATGATGATCGCCGCGATCTTCGTCTGCGGTTTCGGCCCGGCATAGGAAAAGTCTTCGATGTTGAGTTCCCCGTCCGACATCTTCAGCGCCTTCGCATAAAAATACTTGATGGGCAGGGTGCCGTGATGCTGCAAAGCGATGTCCGCCAAAATTTTCGGCAGATGCTTCGAACGGATCAGTTCGAAGCCGTCTTTAGCGTGCGACCGGATAATGTCGACCGAAAGTTCGGGCGAAAGCTCGTCGTGCGGGTTATACCCCGCCTGGTTTTCCGTAAAATATTCCGGCTGACGGAGTTTGCCCACGTCATGGTAGTAAGCCGCGGCGCGCGCGAGCGCGGTATCTTCATCGAGGGCGATGGCGCAGGCCTCCGCCAGGTGCGCGACCACGATCGAATGGTTGAACGTGCCGGGCGCGCGGTCTTTGAGTTCGCGCATAAGAGGCGCGTCGTGATCGGTCAGTTCGCGCAGCCGATAATCGGTAATGCAATTGAACAGCACTTCGAACACGGGCAGCAGCGCCATAAACAGAACGGAAGAAAATATGCCCGCTTCCAGCCCGTAGAGCATCAGGTACCACAGCTCCTGCCCCCGGTCGAACTCGAGGCAGGCCGTCATGGCAAGGATGGGAAGACAGACGGCAAAGCCCGTCAAAAAGGAACGAATGCGCGTCTTGACGCGGCTCGCCACGAAGATCCCCACCATCCCGGCGGAAAAGGTCATCAGCGGCGTGATGTTCAGCGCGTTTTCGTATTCGTTGACGTTGGAAAAATTGGAAAAACTGTCGATCGAAAACATCATCAGCGCGAAGATCACATTCAAAAAGATCGCGTCGCGGCGGCCGAGCAGCGTGAGGGCGAGCAGCGCCAAAAGGGCGATCGGCCGCGAATAGATGTTAAAGAAATAGCCGAAAAAGTAGCAAATGACGACGCACACGTCCAGCAGAAGAAAGATCAGCCAAATGCTCTTGACCGTGCAGAGAACAGACTTGTCCTCGAAAAAGTAGTAGAAATAAATGGTAAAAAAGAGCACGAAAATGCTCGCCATGAGATATATGACGGTATTGAAATTGCCGTCGATATATCCGATAAAATCCTCGCCCGCCCGACCGATGGTATTCACCCAGATAAACAGGGATACCAGCGCAAGCACGATGATATAGTTCACGGCGAAAACGAGCACGCTCTTCACGCATTCGTTCCGCCCGAATTTTTTAACTTCGACCGGTTCCGCGTATCTCATCTTCTCTTTCTTTCCTCTCTCGTATTCTCGCGCTCATATGCGCGCACGATCTGCATCACGAGCGGGTTGCGCACGATGTCTTTCGCCGTCAATGCGACCGTTTCGATGCCTTCGATGTTCTTTAAAATGGAAACGGCATGTTTCAGCCCGCTCTTTTTCCCGTCGGGCAGATCGATCTGCGTTACGTCGCCGGTTACAACCACTTTGCTGCCGTCGCCCATGCGCGTAAGGAACATCTTCATCTGTTCGCAGGTCGTGTTCTGCGCCTCGTCGAGGATGATGAACGCGTTCGAAAGGGTCCTGCCGCGCATGTACGCGAGCGGAGCGATCTCGATGACGCCCTTTTCCATCAGTTTCAGATAAGTTTCCATGCCGAACATCTCTTGCAGGGCATCGTACAGGGGCCGCAGGTACGGGTCCACCTTCGTCTGCAGATCGCCCGGAAGGAAGCCGAGCTTTTCGCCCGCTTCCACGGCGGGACGGGTCAGAATGATCTTCTCGACCTGTTTCCCCTTATAGGCGCTCACGGCGAGGCACACCGCCAGATAAGTCTTGCCGGTGCCCGCGGGGCCGACGCCGAACACGACCGAATTGTTTTTGATAGCGTCGACGTACTTTTTTTGGCCGACCGTCTTGCATTTGATCTGTTTTCCGCGCGACGTGATGGCAACGACGCCGCTCATCACCTGCTCGATGTCGTCGAGGTTGCCCTCCCTCGCCAGCTCGATGCAATAGACGATGCGCGATTTATCCACGCTTTCTCCCGCGCGGATGAGCTTCAAGATCCCCTCCAGCACGCGGGCAGCGAGATTTGCTTCCGTCTCCGGGCCGGAGATTTTCAGTTTCACGCCGTCGACCGAGGCTTCGACCCCCAGTTCGCGGGTTATGATATTCAGATTTTCATCGAACGTGCCGAGCAATTTCTGCAAATCTTCCAAATTGCCCGCGTCGATCGCGATTTTCATCCGTTCCATACAGTTCCTTTCCGTTTTTTCATGCCGCATGCGGCATGGTTTCAGCCCATATTCACCGAGCAGAGCACGCGCACCGTCAACTCGACGGTATACACGAACCCGCCCTCTTCAGCACGGCAGCCGATTCTTTCCTCCGCGATCTCTCCTCCCGCCTGCAGATGCGCCGCCGCCGAGGCACGGCGCGCCGCCGCCTCGCTCTCCTCGCTGCTGCGATATTCGAAAACGCTTTCGCACAGGAGCGAACAGCGCGCGATCGCGAACGTCTCCCTTTGCTCGCCGCTTTCGGTTACGAAAAACCCGCCGACGAGCTCCTGCCCTTCCGCAACGGGATCCCCTTCCGCAACGAGCGGCGTGCCGCGGAGCACCGTCAGGCTTTCCACGATCCCCGCGCGGGGGGATACCAGCGACGAACTCCGTTCGGGAGCCGCGATCTCGTCGCTCTCTTCGAGCGTAACGGTAACCACGCAGCCGCTTTTCCGCACCCGGGCAAATACGATGCCCGGAAGCGCGGCAAGCTGTTCGCACGCGCGTTCCGCCGCCTCGCCGTCGTACGGCGCGAAGGCGCGCATCCCCTCGGCCGAGAGGATCTCTTCCGCGCGCTCGGCATAGCGTGCGCCGCTGCCGTTCACCTCGATGCGGAAAATAAAAAAGTTGCTCGCCGCCGAAAGCAGCAAAAAG
>CALVXE010000068.1 GCA_944368795.1 uncultured Clostridia bacterium
AAAAATAGGGTATAATAGTACATGGCGGAGCAGGCGTTTCGGAAAAGGGCGCGCCGCCGCGGAAAATTATCTTATTGAGAGGAATCGTTTCATGTTAACATCCATCGTCGGTATCAATTGGGGAGACGAAGGCAAGGGCAGAATGGTCGACCTGCTTTCCAAAGATTTCGACATCGTCTGCCGCTATCAGGGAGGCAACAATGCGGGCCATACCGTGATCAACGAACGCGGTAAATTTATATTGAATCTTCTTCCTTCCGGCATTCTGCGCGAAGGGGTCGTATGCGTGATGGGGCCGGGAATGGTCATCGATATCAAACACCTTGCGGGAGAAATGGCGCGCCTGCGCGAAGCGGGCATTCGCATTTCGCCGGAAAATTTGAAGATTTCCGACCGTGCCGTGATCACCATGCCGTATAACGTGTTGCAGGATTGCCTGGAAGAGGAGCGCCTTGCCGATAAGAAGTTCGGCTCTACCAAGCGCGGCATCGCTCCCGTCTATGCCGACAAATATCTGAAAAAAGCATTCCGCATGGGCGAGCTGAAAAACATGGCCCTGCTGAAAAAGCGGGTTCCCGACATCGTGGAATGGAAAAATCTGACCATAGCCAACGCATACGGCGCCGAGGCGGTCAAAACGGAAGACGTGATCGCATATTTTGAAGAATACGGCGCGCCGCTTACGGAATATATCTGCGATACGGGACTGTATCTGAACGCGGCTCATAAGGCGGGCAAAAAGATCATGCTCGAAGCACAGCTCGGCGCCCTTCGCGATATCGATTACGGCATCTATCCGTATACTTCGTCGTCCAACAATATCGCCGCATACGGCCCGATCGGGGCCGGCGTTCCCAATCTGAAATTAGATAAGACGATCGGGATCATGAAGGCGTATTCTTCCTGCGTGGGCGAAGGCCCGTTTACTGCCGAATATTTCGGCGAAAAGGCGGAAAAACTGCGCAGTGCCGGCGGCGAATACGGCGCTGCGACGGGAAGACCCCGCCGCGTCGGCCCGTTCGACGTCGTCGCTTCCAAATACGGCATCCGCTGCCAGGGGGCAGACGAGATCGCGCTTACCAAATTGGATATCCTTTCCGGGCACGAAGAGCTCGAAGTCTGCGTCGCTTACGAGCTGAACGGAGAAAAAATTACGGAATTTCCGTTTACCGACGTGCTCGACGAATGCAAGCCCGTATTCGAAAAGGTAAAGGGCTGGAACTGCGATATTTCCAAATGCCGCAAAAAGGAAGAGCTGCCCAAAGAGGCGCTCGATTATATCCGCATGCTCGAAAAGGCGTGCGAATGCAAGATCCGCTACGTTTCGGTCGGGGCGGAAAGAGACGCATACATCGAATTGTGATCACGGTTTCGTATTTATAATGCAGAGCCGTGATGCCGCGCGCCGCGCGGAAGCAAAACATCACGGAACTCCCGAACCCCTGTTTGCGGAATTCCGCAGACAGGGGTATTCTATTATGAAACGCATTTATGTAAACGAAAAATGGTGCTTGGGCTGTCATCTCTGCGAATACGAGTGCGCCTTTGCGAATTCAGGCTTGACGGATATGGTCAAGGCGCTCAAGGGCAGGCCGATCCATCCTAAGGTCAGCGTAGAGGACGAAGGCAATATACATTTTGCCGTCAACTGCCGTCATTGCACGGATGCGATCTGTGTAAAGAGCTGTATTTCCGGCGCGCTTTCCAAAGGGGAAGACGGCGTGGTGCGCATCGACGAAAACAAATGCGTCGGCTGCCTTACCTGCGTGCTCGTCTGTCCGTACGGGGCGGTCATGCCGGCGCCGAACGGCCATGCCGCGCAGAAATGCGCACTGTGCACCGATAATCTCTGCGGAGAACCGAATTGCGTCAGGTATTGTCCGAACAACGCGATCGTGTTCGAGGACCGCGGATAATTGCGTACAAAGAATTCGGCCGAATTCCGTTCGGCCGTACATGAGGGAGTTACAGATATGAAATACGTCATCATCGGAAATTCGGCGGCGGGGATCGCCGCCGTGGAGGGGATCCGCAGCCGCGATGCGGAAGGGGAGATCGTCCTGATCTCCGACGAACCTTATCATACATACGGCAGACCGCTTATCTCCTACTATCTTTTAGGGGCTACGGATCGCCGCCGCATGCAATATCGTCCCGAAGATTTTTATCGGAAGAACGGCGTCCGCACTCTTTTCAGGGTACGGGCGGAAAAGATCGACGCGGCGGAAAAACAGGTAATGCTGTCGAACGGCGAAAAAATCGGCTACGGAAAGCTGTTGGTCGCGGCGGGCTCGCGTCCCTTTGTTCCGCCGACGGAAGGTTTGGATAGCGTAGAGAACAAATTTACTTTTATGACTTTCGGCGATGCGCTCGCGCTGGAAAAGGCGGTCTCCAAACGCAGGAGGGTTCTGATCGTCGGCGCGGGGCTGATCGGATTGAAATGTTTCGAGGGGATCGCCGCCCGCGCAAAGAGCGTCTCCGTCGTCGATATGGCGGACAGGGTCTTGCCCAGCGTACTGGACGAATACGGCGCGGGGATCGTGCGCAGAGCGCTGGAAGAGAAGGGCGCGAAGTTCTTTCTTTCCGACTGCGTCGAACGTTTTTCGTGCAATGTCGCATATTTAAAGAGCGGCGCCGAGATCGGATTCGACGTCCTTGTTATCGCCGTCGGCGTTCGCCCGAATACCGAACTCGTCGCGCAGGCGGGCGGTGCGGTGCGCCGCGGGATCGCGATCGACGCCCGCTGCAGAACTTCTTTGCAAGACGTTTTTGCCGCCGGAGATTGTGCCGAAAGCCGCGATGCCGTTACCGGCGAACATAAAGTCCTTGCCCTGCTGCCGAACGCTTACTTTCAAGGACATTGCGCCGGCGTCAACATGGCGGGCGGCGAAGAATCGTTTGACAGCGCGATTGCGATGAATGCCGTCGGCTTTTTCGGTACGCACGTTCTCACCGCGGGGACGTACGAAGGGGAAAGCTATGTCGAAAAAGAGGGGGAAAAATATAAAAAGCTCTTTTTCAAAGACGGCTGTTTAAACGGATTCATTTTGGTAAACGAACCGGAGAGGGCGGGTATCTATACTTCGCTCGTCCGCGAACGAACGCCGCTTTCGCAGGTCGATTTCGAACTGCTGAAACGGGCGCCCGCATTGATGGCCTTTTCGCAGGCCGCCCGTGCGGAAAAACTGGCGAGGAGGGTATAACGATGCGCATCGATGCGGAAGGAATGCATTTTGCAGAGCTCGATCGGATGGTGCGCGAGTGCCCCGACGGAGAAGTCGTTATCGAAAACTGCGTGGGGCAGCGCTATATCGCCGCGGGCCTTTCGGGAAAAACCGTTACGGTGAACGGAACTCCCGGAAATGCGCTCGGCGCCTATCTGAACGGGGCGGAAATCTACGTGAACGGCAACGCACAGGAAGCGACCGGCGATACCATGAACGGCGGAGAGATCGTAGTCGGCGGAAGCGTCGGCGACGCCGCGGGATACGCCATGCGCGGCGGGAAGATCTTCGTTCGCGGCAATGCGGGTTACCGCTGCGGCATCCACATGAAGGCATACGGCGCAAACAGGCCGGCCATCGTCATCGGCGGCAAGGCAGGCAGTTTCTTGGGCGAATACCAAGCCGGCGGCGTGATCGTCGTGTTGGGACTGGAAGAGGAAGGGCTGCCCGTGGTGGGCAATTTCTGCGGTACGGGGATGCACGGCGGCGAAATATATCTTCGCTGCAACTCTCTCCCCGCAACTTTGCCGGCGCAGGTAAAGGCGGAACTTCTTCCCTGTATGCCCGAAGGAGAGATTGCCGAACTCATTCGCGAATGGTGTAAAAAATTCGGAAAAGACGCGGCGAAACTGCTTTGTTCTCCCTATTATAAACTTACGCCGAACAGCGATAATCCGTACAGGCAGATGTATACGCCGAACTGAAACCGCAGGAGGAGAAGTGAAAAAGATTCTCGTTTGCAGCGATCACGCTCTGCTTGCGGAACGGATCGCGGCGTTTGTACAAAAGTGCGGGTACGATAACTGCGTATCCTGCAATATCGACGGCGCTTTGAAAGAGTGCGGCGATGCCGATGCGGCCGTTTTTGCGTCTTCCGCGCCGCCTGCGTCATGGTCGGAAACTGTCCGCGCCGTAGCCGAACGCTCCGGCGCAGGGCTCGTTGCCCTCGTGCGCGAAGGAATGGAAACGGAGGCGGAAGAAGCCTTTGCTGAGACGGGCGTGCTCGTTTTGCCTGCAAACGTATCGTCGAAAATATTTACACAGGCGCTCTCTTTTGCCGTAAAGTGTTCCGAGCGGCTGCGCGCCGTAAGCCGAGAAAACAGCCGTCTGAAAGAGACGATCGGCGATTTAAAACTGATCGACCGTGCCAAGTGCGCGCTGATCCAGTATTTGAATATGACCGAAGCGGATGCGCACAGGTTTATAGAAAAGAGCGCGATGAATCGGCGCGTTTCGCGCAGAGAGATCGCGCTGGAGATTTTAAAAACGTACGAAAGCTGATAAAACCGCAGCTGATAAAACCGCGATATCCGTTTCGATCGGCGGGTCGCAAAGGAGAAGCCGAATGCTCAGAAAATTTATAAAAATGCACGGAGCGGGCAACGACTATATCTATTTCGATTGCCTTCGCGAAGAACTTTCCGAGCCTGCGCGGCTGGCAGTGCGGCTTTCCGATCGGCATACCGGGATCGGCGGCGACGGAATCGTCCTCATCTGTGCGAGCGGTATCGCGGATGCAAAAATGCGCATGTTCAATGCGGACGGAAGCGAAGGGAAAATGTGCGGGAACGCCATCCGCTGCGTGGGTAAATATCTGTACGAAAGCGGCGCGGTGAACAAGACGGATATTTCCGTCGAAACGCTTTCCGGCGTCAAATATCTGCGGCTGTATGCGGAAAACGGAAAGGTGCGTTCGGTGCGCGTGGATATGGGCGCGGCCGTTTTTGCGCCCGGCAGGATCCCCGTCTTACTGGAAGGGGACAGCGTCGTAGATCGTGCCGTGAACATAGCGGATAAAAATTACCGCATTACCTGTGTTTCGATGGGGAATCCGCACTGCGTCGTGTTTGAAGACCCCGATGCGGTCAAGTTGGAAAAAATCGGCCCGCTCTTTGAAAACGATCGGCTGTTCCCCGAGCGAGTCAACACCGAATTTGTGCAAAAAATCGGGCCGAACAGCCTGAAAATGCGCGTATGGGAGCGCGGCAGCGGCGAAACGATGGCTTGCGGCACGGGCGCCTGCGCATCGGCCGCGGCGGCCGTCGCCTGCGGGCTGTGCGAACGCGGAAAGGATATTTCCGTGCAGCTGCGCGGAGGAACGCTTACGGTCAACGTCGGGGAAACCGTTTACATGACGGGCCCTGCAGAAATTGTCTTTACGGGAGAGGTGGAGATATGAAATACATATTTGTAACGGGCGGCGTGGTTTCCGGGTTGGGAAAGGGCATCACGGCGGCGAGCCTGGGCAGGCTTTTAAAGTCGCGCGGGTATAAAGTCGCTTCGCAGAAGCTCGATCCGTACATCAACATCGATCCCGGCACGATGAGCCCGTATCAGCACGGCGAAGTGTTCGTTACCGACGACGGGGCGGAAACAGACCTCGATCTCGGCCATTATGAGCGGTTCATCGACGAAAATCTGAATAAATTTTCCAATCTCACGACGGGCAAGGTGTATTGGAACGTTCTGAACAAAGAGCGCAGCGGCGAGTATCTCGGGCAGACGGTGCAGGTCATTCCGCACATTACGGGCGAAATCAAATCTTTCATCTACAACGTGGGGAAGCAGAGCAATGCCGACGTCGTCATCACCGAGATCGGAGGCACCATCGGCGATATCGAAAGCCAGCCGTTTATCGAGGCGATCCGCCAGGTTTCGATGGAGGCGGGCCGCGGAAACTGCTGTTTTATCCACGTTACGCTCGTTCCGTATATAACCGGCTCGTGCGAATTTAAGTCGAAGCCCACCCAGCATTCGGTCAAGGAATTGCAGGGCATGGGTATTGCACCCGACGTCATCGTCGCGCGCGTAGACGCGCCCCTTCCCGAAGAGATTAAGCAGAAAATCGCCATGTTCTGCAATGTGGGAAGCGACTGCGTGATCGAAAACCGAACGCTTCCCTTATTGTATGAAGCGCCCGTCATGCTCGAACAGGAAAATTTATCGAGCATCGTGTGCAGAAAATTGGGCTTGCCGGAAGGCAAAATCGACCTCAGCGAATGGGAAGCGATGCTCCGCCGCGCGAACAGCCGCACGAAATCGGTCAAGATCGCCCTTTGCGGCAAGTATGTGCGCCTGCACGACGCATATCTCTCCGTTGCCGAGGCGCTCACGCACGCGGGCTTTGAGAATTCTGCCGAAACGGAGATCGACTGGATCGACAGCGAGTGCCTGACGGACGCGAATGCGGAGCAGTTTCTGAAAGACGCCGACGGTATTTTGGTTCCGGGCGGTTTCGGCGGCCGCGGCATCGAGGGCAAGATCGCCGCGGCGAAATATGCGCGCGAACGGGGGATACCGTACCTCGGCATCTGTTTGGGGATGCAGGTCGCCGCAATTGAATTTGCGCGCGGCGTTTTGGGGTACGAGGATGCGAATTCTTCGGAATTCGACCCTGCGGGCGAACATTCCGTGATCGATATCATGCCCGATCAGCTCGGGGTGAAGATGGGCGGGACCATGCGCCTCGGCGCATATCCGTGCCGGGTACGCGAAGGCACCGTTTTGCACAGAGCGTACGGCAAAGACCTGATTTCCGAGCGGCACCGCCATCGGTTCGAATTTAACAACGATTACCGCGATTTATTCGAAAAGAGCGGGATGCGGATCAGCGGGACGTCGCCGGACGGCCTGCTCGTCGAAGCGGTCGAAATCCCGTCGCATCCTTTCTTTGTCGGCGTACAGTTCCATCCCGAATTTAAGTCGCGCCCGAATGCGGCGCACCCGCTGTTCCGGGAATTCATAGCGGCGGCCCTCGTGCGGCGAGAAAGCAAAAAGAAAGAGTAAGGAGCAGTCAATGAAACCCAATTTGAACTATACCAGGCTGGAAGAGAGCTACTTGTTTTCCACCGTCGCGCGGAAGGTAGAGGAATACGCGCGCGAACATCCGTCCGCAAAGATATTGCGGATGGGCATCGGAGACGTAACACTGCCGCTCGCTCCCGCCGTCGTCGCGGCCATGCGCGCCGCCGTGGACGAAATGGGCAG
>CALVXE010000069.1 GCA_944368795.1 uncultured Clostridia bacterium
CGTAACACAGGGCATGCGTATCGTCGGTCGCAAATTCTTTGAGACATTCATCCGAAAGCTCTGCGATCATCAGGCCGAAGGGATCGGCTGCTGCGTCCAAGCAGGAACAATTCTGCCGTTCCAGCTTTTGCAGATCGTGCAAATGCTTTTTGATGATCTCCCCTATCTGCGGATAGAGAGCATTCGCACGCCTGAAACCTTTTTTGAAAAAAGAACGGGTAAATCTGCCTTTATGCTCGTCTTCTATATCGTCCGTCAGTTTATAATATGTGAATGCGGTATTCAAACAGGCGATCGCGCGCGTGATGCCGTCGTCTTCCGCCATAGGCCGCTTTACGAAAGGATGCAGTATACAGTGCTGTTTTTCGATCTTTACGTCGACGTTCATTATATTGTGCAAAAGCGCGGATAAAAATGTCATGTCATACGAAAGTCCCGCGCGCGCGCACTGGCCGCATGCACGGCCGATGCTCTTGCACAAGCCGCAATAGAGGGCTTTATATAATATTCCGTCTTTAACGTACGTATACGGTATATCCGGTTGAATGTAGCCGAACACTGCCTTTAATCTCCCGAATAAAATCCCACTTTACGATAAACTTTCGAAAGGGTGCGCCGGGCAATGCGAGCCGCGGTTTCCGCCCCGCGCTTCATAATGCCGTTCAAGTAGTCTTTCTCCTTCAAAAGGCGCGCCTTCTCCGCCTGTACGGGCGCAAGAGCATCGGCGACCGCCTCTCCGACGGCAACTTTGAAATCGCCGTAGCCTTTGCCGGAAAATTCGCGCTCCGTCTCTTCCGCCGTCTTCCCAGTAAACGCTCCGTAAATGGCGATCAGATTGGAAACGCCCGGTTTATCTTCCGCAGAGCGGACTTCGTTGCCGCTGTCGGTAACGGCGCGCTTGCACTTTCTTATAATGGTGTCGCGATCATCCGACATGGTAATGAAAGCGTTCGGATTTTCATCCGATTTGCTCATTTTCCGAGAAGGATCGGCAAGGCTCATGATCTTTGCGCCGCTCCCCTTCATAATGTACGGCTCGGGTACGGTAAACGTCTGCCCGTAACGGTTGTTGAAACGTACGGCGAGGTCGCGCGTCAGTTCCAAATGCTGTTTCTGGTCCGCGCCTACGGGCACCGCCGCCGCCTGATAGAGAAGGATGTCCGACGCCATGAGCACGGGATAATCCATAAGGCCCATGTTTACGTTGTCGGCATGCTTCGCGCTTTTGTCTTTAAACTGCGTCATGCGGGAAAGTTCGCCGGGGTAAGTGATCGTATTGAGAACCCAGGTAAGTTCACAGTGCGCCGGCACGTGCGACTGCACAAAGAGCACACACTTTTCGGGATCGATGCCGCAGGCGATGAACAGAGCCATCAGCTCCAGCGTATTTTTGCGCAAAGCCGCCGCCTCCTGCCGCACCGTTATGGAATGCAGGTCTGCAACGGCGTAAATGCAGTTGAATTCGTCTTGCAGCGCAACAAAATTTTTGATCGCGCCGATATAATTGCCGATCGTTACCGCGCCGCTCGGCTGAACGGCGGAAAACAAGGCTTTCTTTTCCGTTTCTCCCATAGCGAATCCTCCCACAACAGCCTTTAAATCAGTATACCATACGCGAAAAGAAAAAGCAAACAACTGACGCGCCCGCATGCTGAAAATCACTGTTTTATCGGTTTTTTTCACTGATTTTTTATAATAACTTGCGCCGAAACCCCGATTGCCGCGTTCCTTTCCCGGGCAAATCTTCCCGCTGCTTTTCCGGCGGATCCTCCGAAAGGCGGGCCGTGAAGGGAAGCCCGAAGCGGAACGGCGCGAAAAATAAAAAGGCACGGGCAGATCGCATGAACCCGTGCCCGTGCTTTTATTTCCGATCGACGAATTTGAGGACTTCCCCGTACAGTTTGTCCTTATCCGCAACGCCCGTAAAACGAACGGGCTTATCGCGCAGTTTGGAAAGTCCGGCAGGGACTTTCATTGCCGTGGCGATGTGCATGTGCTTGATCGCCTTGAACGAATCTTTGATGTCGTTTCCCGTAAGCGCATACATGACGTCCTGCGGGAATTTATACGGACTTGCCGTGGAAACGACGACCATGGGCGCCTTGTCCTTTTCGTGCTGCGCCATATAATTGCTCGCAGCATACATCGCGCATGCGGTATGCGTATCCATCGGGTACTGGTACTCTTCAAAAAACTCGTAAATGGTTTCGACCGTTTCGTCTTCCCCGCAAAAATCCGCCCACAAAATCTCCTGCAAGGCGCTCAGCTCTTCGTCGTACAGCTGATAGACGCCCTCTTCCGCCAATTTCTCCATGCGCATCTTTACGCGCGTGGTATTGCGGTCTGCCAATTCGAACAGGAGACGTTCGAGATTGCTGGAGATCAGAATGTCCATGGAAGGAGACATCGTTTTGAAAAACTCGCGGCGCTTGTCATACGTGCCCGTTCGGATAAAATCGGTAAGGACATTATTTTTGTTGGAAGCACAGATCAGTTTCCCTACGGGAAGCCCCATGCGCTCGGCATAGTAAGCCGCGAGAATATTGCCGAAATTGCCCGTCGGAACGGCAAAATTCACCTTGTCGCCCATGTCGATCTGCCCGGAAGAAACGAGATCGAGGTATGCGGAAAAATAATAGGCGATCTGCGGGGCGAGCCTGCCGAAATTGATCGAATTGGCGGACGATAGAACCACGCCCTTGGTTTTAAGCTCTTCCTTGCACGTTTCGCTCGTAAAGATCTCCTTTACGGCGGATTGGCAGGAGTCGAAATTGCCGCGCACGGCGACGACATTCACGTTTTTCCCTTCCTGCGTGGCCATCTGCAGTTTCTGCATCTTGCTGACGCCGTCGTTCGGATAGAAGACCATGATCTTCACGCCTTCGGCATCTTTGAAACCTTCGAGCGCAGCCTTGCCTGTATCGCCGCTGGTCGCCACGAGAATGAGAACTTGTTCTTTGATGCCGACAATATCGCAGCCCTTGCGCAGAAGATAGGGCAAAAGGGTGAGAGCCATATCTTTGAAAGCGCACGTCGGCCCGTGGTACAGCTCGAGCATGTACAGCGAGGAGTCGATCTTGACGAGCGGCGCGGCATCTCCGCCTTCGAATTGCGCGTACGCCTTTTCGCATGCGGCTTTCAAACCGTCGTAATCGTATTCGTCGAGATATTTATGCAGGACAAAAGCCGCCCGTTCGGCGTAACTCATCGACAGCATTTTTTCCATCTCTTCGACGGAAACGGAAGGAAATGTTTCGGGAACAAACAATCCGCCGTCCCGCGCGATCCCCTGTACGATGGCCTGCGCTCCGCTCACGCATTCTCCCCCTCTGGTACTGATAAAATTCATGCTCTGCCTCCTGCCGATCCCTGCCCTGCCGCGCAAGGCACGCAAAACCGCGCGGCTTTCAGCCAAAGCCCGCGCGCGGATCGCTGTGTATTGTGTATGTTTTTATTATAATATTATAATAAAATTTGCCCTTCCCGTCAAGCGGGAAGGGCAACCGCTTTTTACAGATATTTCGCTACGAATTCGGGAAGATCCTCTTTCGCACAGCTGCACGTTACATAAATCGTCAGGCCGTTCTCTTCCGAAAGTTTATCCAACATATAATAGAATGCGGCCATATCCTTGATCTCTTTGCCGGCAATGCGCGCGGCACCGTCGATAAACAGGTATTCGTTGTCGTTATTCCCGGCGACGACGCCCTTTACGAAGCCGCACAGTGCTTCTTCGCCCGCGACCATAAAATCGTTGGTGTCGATAAAGCGGATTTCTCTTCGGAGATCGTACATATAGCGCTTGGTGTTCGTGATAAAGATCAAATGCCCTTTCGCGGCAGCGACCTTATTGTTTGCCTCGTCGATTAAAATCTTGGTTTTGCCGGTGCCTTTGGGCCCGTAAATAATTTTGATCATTGGAACCTCCGTTTGATTTTGTTTTGGATACTTCTATTGTAAACCATTTCCGCGAGACTTTCAATAGAATTTTCAAAAAATTTTGAAAAATTTTGGTATACATCCCGCGAAATCTTCAATCTGCGCTTTTCCGCCTCCAATCAGTTGCCGGTTTTCGAGCGGCCGTAGGCGACAAACTCTCTGTGCCGGTCGTGATCGAGCTGGCGGATCATGTTATCGAGCTCGTCGTCTCCCCATATGCTGTTTCTGCCTGCGGCATATTCGCTGTCGATGATCTCTTTCATCTTAACGACCAGATCGTCGCGCTTATCGATCTTCATGCCGTCCGGCAGATAATAATAGTCGTTGATCCAATATGCAATGCCGGCCAGGCCGCTCGCATTGTTGATGGATACGCGCGCGGGGCGATTTAAAATTTTTGCCGTATCGAAAATGTTGTAAATCTCGGGATCTTTGAGCATGCCGTCCGCATGAATGCCAGCACGGGTAGCGTTGAACGATCTGCCGACGAAGGGCGTGTTCGGCTGAATGATGTATCCGAGTTCGTCTTCAAAATAGCGGGCTATATCGGTAATGGCCGTAAAATCCATGCCGTCGTCCGTGCCGCGCAGCGACGCGTACTCGATCGCCATCGCTTCGAGCGGGCAGTTGCCCGTACGCTCGCCGATGCCGAGCAACGAACAGTTGACCGAACTCGCGCCGTACAGCCATGCCGTCGTGGCGTTGGTTACGACCTTATAAAAATCGTTGTGGCCGTGCCATTCCAAAAGCTCGCTGGGGACTTCCGCATGGTGATGCAGCCCGTATACCAGCCCCTGTACGCTGCGCGGAACGCTCGTACCCGGATAATTGACGCCGAACCCCATCGTGTCGCACATGCGGATCTTGATGGGAATACCGCTCTCACGGGAAAGCTTCATCAATTCGTTTGCGAACGGGACCACAAAGCCGTAGAAATCGGCGCGGGTGAGATCTTCAAAATGGCAGCGGGGCTTGATGCCGTGCGAAAGCGCGCTCTTTACGATCCCGAGGTATTTATCCATTGCCTGCGAGCGCGTCAGGTTCATCTTCTTAAAAATATGATAGTCGGAACAGCTGACGAGAATGCCCGTTTCCGCAACGCCCGCTTCTTTTACGAGTTCGAAATCCTTTTCATTGGCGCGGATCCAGGTCGTAATTTCAGGGAACTGCAAACCGAGGTCCTGGCATTCTTTAAGAGCACGGCGATCCTTTTCGCTGTACAGGAAAAACTCGCTTTGTCGCACGATGCCTTTCGGCCCGCCGAGACGCGACATCAGTTTATAAATATCGACGATCTGTTTTACCGTGAAGGGAGAGGTCGATTGCTGCCCGTCGCGGAAAGTGGTATCGGTGATCCAAATTTCCGCAGGCATATCCATCGGAACGTGGCGGTAATTGAACACGACCTTCGGGATCTCGTCGTACGGATATATGTCGCGGAACAATTCCGGCTCTGCGACGTCCTGAAGCTGATAATGGTATTTATCTTCTTCGAGGAGGTTTTTGCTTTTGTCAAAATAAATCACGATCAGAAGACCTCCTTGACGAACTGCTCGATACGGTCAAGACCTTCGGCGATGTCTTCTTTGGATATGGCATACGACAGGCGGACGCATTCGTCGTCTCCGAAAGCGATCCCCGGCACCACGGCCACTCCTTTTTCGAGAAGCATGTCCGCCACGTCCAGAGAGCCGCCGATCTTTCTGCCGTTGAAGCGCTTGCCGTACAGCTTATCGACGACGAGCATGATATAAAACGCGCCGTCCGGCTCGATACAGTCGAGCCCGTCGATCTTTCGTATGCGCTCGATCATGAACTTTCTGCGATCGTTAAAGATGTCCCGCATTTTTTCCAATTCTTCCTCGCTGCCGTTCAAAGCGGCGAGCGTCGCGTACTGCGAAACGCTCGCAGGGTTGCTCGTGGCATGGCTCTGGAAAGAATCGATTGCTTTGGCGACGTCTTTGGGCGCGGCCAGCCAGCCAATGCGCCACCCCGTCATCGCATATGTTTTGGAGACGCCGTTGATAATGATCGTCCTCTCTTTCAGCTTATCGCTGACCTGCGCCATGGAAAAATGCTTGACGCCGTCATAGATAAGTTTGGAATAGATTTCATCGGACAAGACCCAGATCCCCGCCTTTTCGACCACCGCCGCGAGAGCGCGGATCTCTTCTTCCGTGTAAACCGCTCCCGTAGGATTGGAAGGAGAATTGAAGATGAGCATCTTCGTTTTGGGAGTGATGGCTTTTTCGAGGTCTTCGGGGCTGATCTTAAAATGATTCTCCTTATGCCCTTCCACGAATACGCTTTTCCCGCCGCAGACCTTTACGACTTCGGGATATGTAAGCCAATACGGCGCAGGGATGATGACCTCGTCTCCGTCTTCGACCAACGCGAACATTGCGTTAAAAATCGAATGTTTCGCACCAGAAGAAACGATGATCTGCGAAGGATCATAGTCGAGGCCCTGCTCTTCTTTGAATTTTTCGGCGATCTTCTTGCGCAGTGCGGGAAGGCCGGACGAGGGCGTGTATTTGGTGCAGCCGTCATCGAGCGCCTTCTTGGCCGCGTCGATGATATGCTGCGGCGTATTGAAATCAGGCTCACCCGCGCCGAAACCGACGACGGACTTCCCTTCCGCCTTCATCGCCTTTGCCTTTGCCGTGATCGCAAGCGTCAGGGAAGGAGAAATGGAAGAAATTCTCTTTGTCGTATTCATATGTTTGTACCTCGTAAGATTTTTAACGCAATTCAAATCGTTTAAGTTTACTATTTATCGGCGCAAATTTTTTAAAAGACGCGTCGCTTCGGAGCAACGGTCCCGGCAAAAACTTTGCGGATCAATCATCGTTTTCCGATCCGGAAAGCTGCGCTTCCCGGTCGGCAATGGCGAGACTTTCCAGCATCCCGCCGATATCGCCCATCATAAAGGTATCGAGAGAGTACAGCGTAAGCCCGATGCGGTGATCGGTAACGCGGTTCTGCGGGAAATTATACGTCCGGATGCGTTCGCTGCGATCCCCCGTACCGATCTGGCTTTTACGGTTTTCGGCATAGTCGCTCTGGTATTTGCTGTTATAATAATCGTAGAGGCGGCTCTTTAAGACCTTCATCGCTTTTTCGCGGTTCTTGATCTGTGAACGCTCGTCTTGACAGGTTACGACGATACCCGTCGGCAAATGGGTAATG
>CALVXE010000070.1 GCA_944368795.1 uncultured Clostridia bacterium
TCCTTTCCGGCTTCGATCAGTTCTGCCGTCGCTCCTCCGCCCATGTTCGGTTTGCCGACGATGGCTTTTAATTTTTTTTATCTGTCTTTTGCCGCGTAAAAATGCAGCGTGTTGTGAAGATTGCTGTAATTTTCTGCGGCGATCTCTACGTCCTCGGGATAAAGATGATCGCTGTGGCTGTGCGTGATCAGACAGTTGCGGATGTTCGACCAATCCAACCCGTACTTTTGGGAATGCCACACGGTGTCGGGATTGAAATCCAGCAAGAGCTGTCCGTCGACGAGCGCCTGCGAACGGGACCGGAGGTTCCGCCCTCCCTCCTCTTTCGAACGCCTGCAGACGCGGCACTCGCAAAACAGCGAAGGCACGCCCTCGTATGCGGCCGTTCCGAGATATCTGATATTCATGTTTTTCTCAAATACGCACCTTAATGCGTACGCTCCTTTCCTTATTTTTGACGAGCATTCGCCTTTTTCTCAAAAAAGCGGAAGGTGATGCTGCCGCCGCCGCAAACAGGCGCGCGATACTGTTTTGCCAACATGGGGCCGCAGGAATTGGACCCGATACCGCTCATGGCAAAATCGGCCGTAAAATATACGGCGTCCTGCGGGGGCAGTTCATCGTCGTGCTTGGTTTGCGTGAGGACCGCGGCCGAATACCCGATCGCCGAAAAGGATCGCATCCCTTCTGCGCGGACAACGGTCCGGCCGTCTGTGAGTTCCGCAAAATCGGCATCCCAGTGGCTGCCCGATTCCTGCGGTTTGATATAATGCGCGTACTGATTGCTCACGATGTCTTCGAATACGTCTTTATACGCGCCGATATGCTTGTCGATGTAGCTCTCCTGCGGACCGTACGCACAATACCGCAGCGAATCGAATTGCCGAGGCAAACGCATAGCGAGTCCGAAACGCGGCAGATATTTTAAGTAGGATGCATGTTCGTACTCTGCGCGAACAGTGAACCCTTCCGCCCCGAAGGTATAGCGCAAAACATAGCGCACGAACGGAGCGAGTGCGCTTTTGGCAAAGCCGCCGCGCACGACGACCGTGTTCCCTTCGATACGGATATCGCGCGCTTCGTTCACGCATTCAAACAGACGTTTATCGTTATTGCAGTCGTTGTCGGTCGGAGCGCGCCAAACGGTAAGCTGTACGGGGCCCAAATTTTCCCCGCCGACGCACACCTCGGCAATTTCGCCCGTAACGCCGTCGATTGTATATTCGGCGTTCTTCGTTCGCACCGACCATCCTCTGCCGCATGGAGATATTTCCGCATCACCCTCCACTGCATTCGCCGCAAATTTTTGTTCGAAAAAGCCTTCCGATGCGATCTCGCTCCCCGCGGGAACGCCGGGAAGCCCGATCTCCGTATAAAAGCGGACGAGGATCGTCTGCGCGCTTTTGCAGGG
Source organism: uncultured Clostridia bacterium (assembly GCA_944368795.1). GTDB lineage: Bacteria > Bacillota > Clostridia > Christensenellales > Borkfalkiaceae > Borkfalkia. The sequence continues at coordinate 1,412 of CALVXE010000070.1, forward strand.
AACTTCCAGAGCCTGCCGCGGCATGATTGCGATGCGGACGCTTTCACGACCCGTTTCTTCGCCGTATTCTTTGTATATAAGCTCTATCCGCCCCGCGAGAGACGCAAAATAATTTTTATTGAATACAGATATGCCCCGCTCGGTTCGTTCAAATAACAGCGGCTGGTAGATTTTTTTCATTTCCAAAGTGCCGCTCTTGATTTTACGATCGGGAGAAACGATGCCGTCGATGCAAAAATTGCCGTCGTGCAGATCCTCGCCGAAATCGCCGCCGTAACGGAAAGGAGCCCCCTGAACGGATACGCCGTGATCCGCCCATTCCCAGACACAGCCGCCCATAAAACTCTCGCTCGACTCCATCAGATCCCAGTAATCTTTAAAATCGCCGGGGCCGTTGCCCATCGCATGGCAGTATTCGCACAGCACGAGCGGGCGGCGTTCGCGCGTATCGGGCAGATATTCGTCCCGCATCCATTCGACCGTCGGATACATGCGGCTCACGACGTCGACCGCGTCCGAATAATACTCGTCGTCGCGGGCGGGGCGCTCGACATGAATGGCCGATTCATAATGGATGGGGCGCGCATCGCGGCGGCGGACTTCTTTGCTCGCCGCAATGAAATTTTTCCCCCATCCGGATTCGTTCCCGAGCGACCAAAGGATCACGCAGGGTCGGTTTTTCTGGCTTTCGACGTTCGTGATCTGCCGTTCGACGATCGCATCGGAAAACAAGTCGCTCTCGGCAATCTGCGCAAACTTGCGCTCGAACGATATCCCTTCCGTAAAGGCGCCCAACTCCACGACGCCGTGCGATTCCACGTCTGCCTCCGCGATGACATACAGGCCGTATTCGTCGCACAATTTATAAAATTCGGGCGCGTTCGGATAGTGCGAAGTGCGGACGGCATTTACGTTGAGCCGCTTCATCAATCGCACATCGCATTCCATATCTTCATAGGAAACGGCCGCGCCCTTTTCCGGATGAAAATCGTGGCGGTTTACTCCGCGCAGTTTGATCGGCGCACCGTTGACCAAAAATTTGCGGTCCTGCACCGCAACCGTTCGGATACCGACCTTTTCGAGTATTTTTTCGCCGGCACAGGAAATTTCGAGATCGTATAAATAAGGCGCTTCCGCACTCCAAAGCTTCGGTTCCGATACCGGGAAACGGATCGTTTCCCCTGCCCGGACCGATCGTTTTTGCCCGCAGAAAGAAACCATGGCATCCCCTCCGCCCCGGTGCGAAAAGACAACTTCGGCTTGCCCGTCCGTTACGGGAGTTTCGATTTTATAATCGACGATGTGGTTTTCGGGACGGGAGAGCAAATAGACGTCGCGGAAAATACCCGTAAAGCGCCACTTATCCTGATCTTCCAAATAACTCCCCGCGCACCACTTTTGAACGACTACATCCAGCCGATTTTCCCCGGCCGAAACAAAAGCCGTAACATCAAACTCGCTCGTTCTATGCGATATCTGCGAAAAACCGACAAACCGCCCGTTTATATAGACATAAAAGCAGGAATCCACCCCTTCGAACAGCAAATAAAGCTTATCTTTCCCTGTCGCGGAAAAACTCCGGCTGTAGTGAAACGCCGGATTATTGACAGGGACAAAAGGAGGATCGTACGGGAACGGATAACGGACGTTCGTATACTGGAAATGATCGTACCCGTGATATTGCACACAGGAAGGGACAGGGATCGTATCTTTAAGATCGCCCGTGCAAAAATCTTCGGCAATATCCGAAAGTTTTGCATAGGCGCAAAAGCGCCATTCGCCGTTTAAAGAAGTGAACCGTTCGCTCGTTTCTCTGCGCCCGAAGTTCTGCTCCGCCCCGAAAGGAATATAATAGGCGCGCGGCGCGCAAAGCCCGAAACTTTTCGTCTGTTCACTGCGGTTTTGTATCATATTGTCTGCCTCCGCCGTCTTGTATTATTATTAAAATCCTGATTGCTGTTGCGGTTGACGGCCGATTTTATCATAGCATCGAAAAGGAATTTCCGCCATATCGTTTTGACACAATTTCATGAGGAAATGTCTCATTGCGCATTTTTGCGGCCGTCAATTCCCGACGCAACAAATTGTACTACATTTTTTTACCGCTTGCAATCGTTTTTTTAAAATCGTCAAACTTTTTACAACTTTTGACTTTAACTCGGCTATAGATTCTTCTGACACTGTTTTACGAACGTGATAAGCCCGTCAACCTCTTTAAAGCCGTTTTTCAAATAAAATCTTTCAGACGGAAAGCCTCTTTCTGTACTCAATATAATTGCATTTATCTGTTCCTTTTTTATTTCGCCTTCAATCAATTTTAAAAAGCGGCTTCCGATTCCTTTCCCTTGCAAGTCAGTCCTTACACAAAATTGATCGATATCATACTCTGTTCCGCTGATCCATGGTTTTTTCATCCCTATGCTCAAAGCAATTATTCCACTTTACCCTTTCAGAACATAACCGAGAAAATAGTTGTTTGTCATATGGTTTTGAAAAAAAGAGAGCACTTGTTCTCTGGAATCATATGTATCATTCCATGGCGCTTTTGTAAATACGTCGATATATAAATCCACACACTCTTCTATGTGTTCCTTTGACATTTTAATTATATCCATCCGCTTAACTCTCTTTACTTCATAAAATAAAAATAATGCCGATCACAAGGAGTTGCCCTGCAGTCGGCTGTAAAATCTATATCCTATCGAGACATACCAAAGTCTCAACGTGCTTTGTTTGCGGAAACATATCGAACGGATGGACGGAAAGGATACGATAATACCCTTCCGCTCCCGAAGGGAGATACGCCGGATTTTTAATCAATTCTCCGCTTTCCGTCTCCAGCAGAGAACCGGTTAAGATTCCTACGTCGCGCGCCATCGTCGAAGGATTGCACGAGATCATTGCAATATGGCGGATACCGGAACGGAGAATCGCTTTCAATGTGGCGCGGTCGACGCCTTTGCGCGGCGGATCGACGACCAACACCGTATGCTCCGGATCGACGCGCTGCAACAAAGAGGGCAGAATTTCTTCCACTTTACCGCAGCGGTTGATCATCTTGCCTTCCAATTTGTTCGGCTCGATCAACTCGTCCGCGCAAGCGGAAGCCTCCGCAACCACTTCGATCCCGTACGCTTTTCCCACTTGTTTTGCCAACATCGCGGTCAGCAGACCGCCGCCGCTGTATGCGTCGATTGCCGCCGTTGCGCCGCTTTCGGACGCAAAACGCACCGTACGTTCATATAATTTTCTGCACACGCTTCGATTGACCTGTACAAATGTATTCGGCCCCACTTCGAAAAGTATGCCGCATTCGTGTGCGCTGTACTTCCCCTTGCCCCAAAGCAAGCGGAAAGATTTCCCGAAAACGCCGTTCCCCTTGCCGCCGTTAATATTCTGCCAAAGGGAAAAACTTTTAAACTTTTTCCCCAGCTTTGCTACGAGTTCTTCCGCCCTCGGCAAATGTTCCGACGCCGTTACAGCGGTTACGATAAAATTTCCTTCCACTTCGCGCACGACGATATGCCGAAGAATCCCCTTATCCGTCTCTTCGCTGTAAGCGGGAACGCCGCATTCGGACATGTACTCGGCAAATACGCCGATGACATCTTCCGCCCAGCCCGGGTGGATCGGACACGACGATATCGGAACGATGCGATGGCTGTGTTCGGCATAAAATCCGATGACATTGTTGCCGTATTTATCGACGCCGACCGGGATCTGCAGTTTGTTCCTGTACTCAAACTGACTGTCGCTCTTGATCGTGAGAGGGATCTTCATTTCGATCCCCGCTATTTTGCGGAGGGCGTCGTGCACGGTTTTGCTTTTCAGCTTCAACTGCGCTCCGTAGCGAAGGTGCTGGACCTGACAGCCGCCGCATTTGGTAAAAACCGGACAGCGGGGGCGCACGCGTTCGTCGGCGGGAGTAAGGATCTCCAAAGCCTTTGCGTACCCGATGCGGTTCTTTACCTTTAATGCTTTAAACTTGACTTTTTCGCCCACGACCGTGAAGGGAGCAAAAAAGACCGTTTCTCCGATATGTACTATTCCTTCTCCGTTACTGCCGAGCGACTCGACCAAACCGGTAAATTCTCGGTTCTTTTCGGAAATATTCGTGTTTTCAGGCATATACTCTCTCCACTATTTTTCAATAAAATCCTATGTCCCGTTCTCTCCGCCGTCTTCTCCGCCCGTCTCCTGTCCGCTCTTATTCTCTTCTTCGTTTTTCTCCTCCGGTTGCTGCGGAGCATCCAAGCCGAAAACGTCGATCCCGTCTGCGCTGTCTTGCTCGGGCGGCGGCGCCGAGCTTCCGCCCCGGCCGCGTTCAAGTTTGGCGACATAATAATTGACGATTTTCTGAAAGCGGAACATGACCCAATCGTAAACGACAAAAAGCACCGTTCCGCCGACAATAATGATCACATAGATCCAATCGTTCATCCAGGCAAACGGCAATTCGACGCCGCCCGCCATTGCCAAAAGCAAGAGCCAGGTACAGCAAAGCATCCCGTCGAACCAAACAGTTTTGATTGCGAGCGAAAGCCATTTGTTGACCTTAAATTTCAGCTGCAGCGCATTGATCAGCGGATGCAAGCCGAAAAAGACTATAAACGGAAAGAGCTTGTAAAAAAAACCGATGCCGCCGAACGGCAGGCACAAAAGACAGGTTGCCAAATACGCCAAAAAGCCGCCTGCATAAAAATTTTTTGCGAGCGGCAACATGAGCGATACGGCACCAAACACATATCCGGTAATAATTAAGAAAGAAACGTTAATGCCGAGGTTCATAAAAATCGCAGCGAGCGCACAGGACATTGCCGCCAATGCGATTTGGAACGACTTTTTCTTCATAAAGCCACCGACCCCGAAAATCGGCGCAATTTACACAATTTGCGCGGTATCATCGAAATTATCTGCAATTGCAGCAAGCGTTCAGACAGCAATTAAAGAGCAAGTTACAGGCACAGCAAGTGGCGCACTGTTCGCAAAATCCGCCCCCCATCTGCTGCTGTTGATCATAGTCGGCCCCGCCGCCCTGGTTCGCCTGCGCATAGCCGCCTTGCGCGTTGGGCGTATCCGCCTTGCGCTTGTCGTATTCGATCTTCTCTTTCAGTTTATTATAGGCGGTCCTGTATTTTTCGTTGGACGAATCCATCTGCATGGCGATTTCAAGCTGTTTTTTGCTCTCGTTCATCCAATTTTTCCGATAAAATACGACCGATTGGAGATAGTGCCATTCGGCAGGGCGTTCGTTGAATTCATCGAGGACTGCCTGCGCCTCGTTGATCTTGCCCTCGCGGATGAGCTGCTCCGCCTTTGCATACGAAGATCCCGCGCTTTCGGCCGTGCGCTTTTCGCTGCGTGCGGTCATGATCTCGTTATACGCGACATCGATCCTGTTGAGCATCTTTGCCGCTTCGTTGCCCGCCTCGCCCTCTAAAAAGCGCTCTTCGGAATACTTTTTCTTTAATTCTTCGTATTTGGCCGTAATCTCTTCGTCGGAGGAAGATTCCGTTACGCCAAGGATCTCGTAATAATACTTGTTCATGTTCATTCCTTCGGCTTTCGCCTAATTTAATCTTGCCTTTTCGGGTTTGATTTTTTTGCCGCCGCACAGGACGCGCCTCGTAGCCGCGGGAAGACCTCGCAGAATAATGTTATCCGTCAGATCGTGGTTGAAATAGAAACGTATTTTTTTCAAATGTTCGGCATTGG
>CALVXE010000071.1 GCA_944368795.1 uncultured Clostridia bacterium
CCGAGAGACTGCGCCGTTAAGACCAGCCGCTCTCCCCAATATCCGGCGCGTTCGTATAAGTCTTCCGATTTTTTGCCGACCACGGCAAAATAATTTTTTACGCCCGTAAATTTGCCGTAATGCGCCATCATGCCGCCGAACGCCTTCGGTTCTTCGGTGAGAAGGCGGATACGCAGATCTCCCTGCGCATTGCATGCGGCAACCTCTTCTTCCAATCTGATCCGCAACTGTTCGGGGATCGGCCGATCGGTATAGCTGCGCACGGAATTCCGCGCGCGCATCGCTTCCTGTAAGTCCATCGTTTATTCCTCTCTTTCTTTGAATATTATACCACCGACGCGCGCGCGATGGCGAACGGTAAAAAAAATCGATACCAAAGGCTATGCGCGCGGCTTGCTCATAAAATAATTTTTCAGCGCGACGCCGCCGCGCACGGCCGTATTCCCGCGGACGACACGGTATCCGCGCCCTTCGAAAAAAGCCTTTGCCATTTCCGACGCATAAACGGTAAATTCTGCCGCCGGGCAGGCGCTTTCCAGCGCGTCGCACAGGGCGGTGCCGACGCCGCGGCGGAAACAGTCCGCCCGGACATAGAGCCGATCGAGATACCCTTGCGGCGTCATATCCGCAAAACCGACGGCGATACCTTCGATCTCGGCGACGCGCGCGTCGTTTTGCGACAGCGACGCATGCCAGCCGGAAAAATCCGCGTTCGCCCAGGCGGCGAGCTGTTCCTGCGTATAATACTCCCCCGTGCCGAAAACGGAGCCGCGGAAAAGCTCTTTAAGCACGGGGAGATCCTCTTGCCGATATTTTCGAATTGTCATTTTTGCCTCCGATATGAATACATTTCAATAATTTCCAAGCCTTTTCCCTTGCCTTGCGGCAGGGTTTATGGTACAATGGAAAGCGAACGGGGTCCTTTCCCGCTTTGTAAATACGAACGAGAGAGTAAGAACATGATTTCGATTTGCTACAGCGGCAACAAACGGGTGTTCCCGGGATTGCTTTTATCCGTGCTGTCGCTGACCAAATATACCGAACGCGCACTGCGCGTATACGTGCTTTCGATGGATCTGCACGAAGAAAACCCGCTGTATCTTCCTTTCAGCGAAAACCAAATGCGCATACTCAACGAAGTTTTGCAGAAGAAGAACGCGGAGAGCCGCGCCGAACTGATCGATATGACGCAAATTTACAAGGAGTCGCTGGCGGCGGGCAAAAACAAGAAAAACCATTACACGCCCTACGCGCAGCTGCGGCTGTACCTGAACGAATTGGAATGCATCCCCGACAAAATCATCTATCTGGATATCGATACCATGTGCACGGGCGACATCGGACAGCTGTTCGACATCGATATTTCCGATTACGAATACGCCGCAGCCCTCGATTATATGGGGAAATTCTGGATCGACAGGCATTACTGCAATTCGGGCGTTCTGCTTCTGAACATGCGCGAGATACGGAAAACGGATCTTTTCAGAAGGCTGCGCGAATTCGTGCTGACGCGGCGCATGATCATGCCCGACCAAAGCGCCCTGCACCGATTGGGAAAACGCAGGATGTACCTGCCACGCCGCTTCAACGAACAGAGAGATATCCGCGACGACACGGTAATCAAACACTTTTGCCGCGGGATACGGTGGCTGCCCTTTTTCCACATCTACGACATCAAACAGTGGGAACGGGAAAAAGTACATAAAAGTTTGAAGATCGCCTTTTTCGACGACCTGTACGAAGAATACGACCGACTGGCCGAGCGCTGCGATTTGGAGCGCTGAGGAGGTTCTATGATTTCCGTTTGCTATTGCGGGAACCGCCGCGTCTTCCCCGGATTGCTGCTTTCCGTGCTCTCCTTGGCGAAACACACCGAACGGGCGGTGCACGTATACGTGCTCTCGATGGATCTGCACGAACAAAACGCGGCTTTTCTGCCCTTTACGGAGGGGCAGATCGGCATTCTGAACGAGGTTTTGCGCGAAAAAAACCCGGAGAGCCGCGCCGAACAGATCGACATGACGGCCATGTATAAAGAGCGCCTCGCGCACGGAAAAAACCGGAAGGCGGCGATCTATACCCCCTATGCGCTGCTGCGGCTGTTCCTCGACAGACTGCCCGGCTTGCCCGAAAAGATGGTGTATCTCGACATCGACACGATGTGCGCCGGAGACATTGCACAACTGTTCGACACGGACGTGAGCGGATACGAATACGCCGCCGTGCGCGACTTTATGGGGAAATTCTGGATCGATAAAAATTACTGCAATTCGGGCGTTTTGCTCCTGAACCTGCCGATGATACGGGAAACGGGGCTGTTCGAGCGGGTGCGGGACCTCGTGTGCACCAAAAAAATGGCGATGCCCGACCAGAGCGCCCTGCACTTGTGCGGGACGAAACGGCTGTACCTTCCCGAACGGTTCAACGAACAGCGAGGGCTGAAACAGGATACGGTCGTCAAGCATTTCTGCAAAGGGATCAAATGGATCCTCTTTGTCCCCCTCGTGTATAACATCAAGCAGTGGCAGCGGGAGAAAGTGCACAAGCGGCTGAAAATACGGGCGTTCGACGATCTGTACGAGCGCTACGACGAACTTGCCGCCGAGCACCCGAAAGAATTTTAAGCGACGATAAGAGCGAAACAGCGCCCGTGCAGGGCGCTGTTTTTTTATTCTTCCGCAGCTTTTTCGTAACGGACATATTCATACGTGCTCAGCCGCGCACGTTCGCACATGGTATCGTACACGCGGCGGCAAAGGTCTTCCTGACTTTCTTTTGCGGGTACGGAAAGATCGGGATAGAACGGCCCGTCGACATACACGACCTCGCGCGGTTTCTGAGAAAACCGGCGTTTGTGGAAGGTAGTCGTCATGACAAACGCGGGCACGCCGCACCGCACCGGGTAACGGAAAGAAACGTCGGAAAAGGGACGGATCTTCGTATAATACGGCCAGATATGCCGCTCGGGAAACACGACGACGGGATGATCTTTCGCGCGCAGTTCTACGGTGCGCATGAAGTTGATCATGCCGTTCGTTTCCGTGGGGATCGGTATGGTGCCGAGCGCCATCATCAGAGGCTGAATGCCCGGAAACGAGACGTTGTCGGCATGTACGATGATATACGATTGGTTGGGAAGCGGCGCGGCGGCGGCGCGAAACGCATCCGGCACGGCCTGCGTATGGTTGGAATAAATAAAGCAGCCGCCCTTATGCTTTTTGAGAAGTTTACGGTTTACGAATTTGGAATGAAAGCCGAAGCGGACCCAGAATTTCGCAAACGGCATGACCAAAAAGCGAACAAACACATGCCGCAAAAACCAGTTCCAAGGCCCTTTCCGCACATATACAAAATTTTTGTCGACCGTTTTCGTCTTGACGGACGACGTAAAGATTTCGTCGCTCTCGCTGCGATAACGGACTACCCTGCTCTTTTTCATTTTCTCTCACTGTTCCCCGTTTCTTTTTCTCCCGGCGGGACGGATCTTCCCCGCTTTTCTTTGCGTTCGCGGCGGATCCTGCCGATAACGTCGCTGACGTTCATGCCGACTCCCAAAAACACATAGATGTAATAGAGAAGGAAACGCCAGACGAGCACATACCAGAACAGGACGCTGTCGGCTATTGCGGTAAAGGCGAGCATGAACACCGATTCAACCGCACCGGAATTGCCGGGCGTGGGGATAAACGCCGCCGAATATGTGGCGTACATGGACAGGACCATGACCGTAAACTGGAGCTCTCCGCCCTGCATGCCCATCACTTCCGTTCCGCACATGGCTACGAGCACAAAGTACGGGATGATGAACTGGATGACCGGCTCGAACAGGCAGAGGAAAAACAAAAGCAGGAACGTGAGCGGTTTTTTATAGACGAATTGCGAAAACACGGCGAAATCGTCGACCCATTGGCGGATCTTCGCTTCGAGTTTATCGGCGTTTTTGATGATCTTGATCTTATGCAGGAGCTTGACGAACAGGTTGATGACCCAGGAAACGGGGCGCGGGCAGAATACGATAAAGGTTACGAACACGGGAATAAAAGCATTGAGCCCGAAACCGATCCAGCCGCAGATGAGGATGGTGTTGCGCGTGATCTCGTTGCCGACCATGCCCAACTTGCCGACCCCGACGCCCATAACGATCGCGGCAACGGCCGTAACGGCGAGCATCTGCACCGCGTATTTTACCATCGTGATCGACGTGCTCTTCGAACCGGACATGCCGTTTTTGTAGTAGTAATAGATCTGCATGGGCTGACCGCCCGTGGAAAAGGGGGTGATCGCCTCGTAATACTTGCCGATCAGCGCCACTTTCATATCCTTGCGGATTCCCAGCTTATGCCCGTATGTGCGCCCCAGCAGCGTATACTTCAAAGTATCCGCGGCGTACATGACGATAAACAGGGCGACCGCGATGAGCAGGTACCACCAATTCATCTCCCGCAGAAGATCGTAAAACGTGGCGGAATCCCCCTTTTCGAGCGTGTTGCTGAGCTGGAAAAGGAGATAGACCACGCAGCCGATGATCGCGAGAGAAACGATAAAACTGATCGTGTTCCGGCGGCGCCTCTTTTTCAGCTCCCCTTCGCTGTACTGCCCCGGTTTGCTCTCCGCGCCCGACTGCGGCGCGTCATTCGCCTGTCCGCCCGACGGAGCGGACTCTTCGCCCGTTCCCGCGCAAGCGGCTTCGCTCTCTCTTTCGGCGGGCTGCCCGCCGTTCTCCTGCGGCGTTTCGCACAGGGGATCTTTTTCTTGCATTGTTTCAATCGCTCCGAAGTTGTATGCGTGTATTCTTATTGTAGCATAAAACAAAAGATTTATCTATCGAAACAAGCGGATTTTTTGAAAAAAATGCGGCAAACGGGAGGTTTGCCGCAAATATTAAAGTCTGCTTAACAGATCCTTATCGAATTCTTTACGCTTTCGCGGTTTGTTCCCCTTCGAACGGGACATGAGGGCCAATGCGGCCGCGGCCAACAGAGGTGCGAGCGCCGAAACGAGAAACGCCGCGCGCAGGGAAAAGCCGTCGGCCAACACGCCCGCCGCCATCGGGAGGACGGCCGCGCCGATATCCTGCGATACGGCCAGCGAAGCCAGCATCCAGCCGCCCGCAAGGGGAAGAAAACTGCCTGCCGCCGTGATCGCGCCCGGGGAAAGCACGCCCGCAAAAAATCCGCAGCCGATCGCACAGGCGAGCGACCACCCCTCCCCCGGCAGCAGCGCCGCCAGAACGTACATGGCCGCGGCGGCGAGGGCAGCGGCGGTCAGGGCGCGGAAGGGCACGCGCTCGCGGCGCTGAAACACGATCACGTACACGGCGCCGCCCGCGCCGAGGCAGAGAGCGAAGAGGGCGCAGCCGAGCGTACCGCCCGATTCAAACCCGAACACGCTCTCCGCATACGAAGAGATCCATTGGTTCATCACCACTTCCGAGCCGTACCCGAAAAACACCGCCAAGAGCGCGAAGAGGTAGAAGGGACTGAAGGAGGCGCGCACCCGCTCGCGCTTGACGCGGGACGGCATTTCCGTGCGGAAAAGCGCGAGAAATACGCCTGCCGGAATGAGGGCGAGCGGGAACAGGATCAGGTTCCAGCGGGCTTCGCCGAACAGCGCGAGGCTGCCCGAAAGCAGGAGCGACAGCGCCACCTGCGCCCAGGCGTACACCGTGTGCAGAAAACAGACGGAAAAGACTCCCCCTTCCGGAAGCCCCTCCGCCACGTTGGAAAGGGCGACCTCGAGCATGCCGCCGGCGAAGGCAAAGACGGCTGTCGCCGCGACGATGCCGATATAGACCCCGTCTCCCGAAAAAAAGTACGGGACGCAGCCGTAAAAAACAAGCCCCGCAAAGCTCGCGAAAGACGCAAAAAAAGCGAGATTTTTTGCAGACACGCGGTCGATGAGAAATACGAGGAGCACGTCGGCACACATCTGCGACGCAAATCCCGCCGCCGTCAGCATGCCGAGCTGCACATATGTAAAGCCGTACAGGCGCATAAACGGCAGAAACAGGAGCGCCGTTATATTGACGATGACCGCCTGATTTACGATCCCCGCGCTGCATACGCGGCCCGTACGGCGGGCACTTCTTCCGTTCATAAACGCAATTCCGCCGTGTAAATGTATTCGATATCATTGTATGCGGAAAAGGTTCGCTTCGTTCGGGGACGAACGCTTGACGAATAAAAAAAAATCTGCTACTATTGCGGTATGAACTGCGATATACAAGAAGTCGTCGATCGTTACGGATTTCGGCCGATCGGCGAACAAAACCCGAAAATCAAACAAATTAAGGGGATCGTTTCCAATTCCAAGCCCAATCCGCACAAATTGTTTGCGGCGGAAGGGATCTGGATGCTCGGCCTGTGCGAAAAATTTGCCGCGCCGCTCGACTGCGTGATCCTCTGCCCCGAACACATTCGCACCCCCGAAGCGGTGCGCCTGTGCGAACAGCTCGCCGCCCGCACGGAGGAACGCTATACCGTTTCTGCAAAGACGTTCGAAAAAATTTCCGAACGGGGGCAGCCGGACGGCCTGTTCGCGCTGGCGAAACTGCCCTGCCGCGACATTGCGGAGTTTGCGCCGCATGACGACGCCGTGCTCCTCATCCTCGACGGCGTGGAGATACCCGGAAACGTCGGGACCATGCTGCGCATGGCGGACGGAGCGGGGATCGACGGCGTGTTCCTGTGCAACCGCAAGGCGCGGATGACGCACCCGAAACTGATCAAAGGGAGCCAGGGCGCCGTGCTCTCCGTACCCTTTTTCGAATTCGATACGGTGGCGGACTGCCGCGCATGGCTGAAACGGAACGGCTTTACGGTGTACCTTGCCGACACGCGCGCAAAGCTGTACTATTACGACGAACCGTTCGGCAAAAAGACCGCTCTGGTAATGGGGAGCGAACGTTACGGGATCTCGCGCGAGTGGTACGACGGGGAATACGAAATGATCGCCATTCCCATGGAGGGAAGCTGCGACTCGCTCAACGTGGGCGTTGCGGCGACCGTGCTCGCCTACGAAGCGGTAAAGAAAAACAAGTTTTTAAAGCGAAAGCCCTGATTTTTATCGGCAATCATGGCAAATAAAATATCAAAGCGGCGAAAAAGCCGAACACGGTTCG
>CALVXE010000072.1 GCA_944368795.1 uncultured Clostridia bacterium
AAATACCGCCCCGGTGCCCAAGGGCAGCGGGGTGGTATTGGTTTTTTCCGAAAAAAATTGCAATAACGGTCAAAAAATCGAATTTTATGGAAAAAATTACCTTTCAAGTATTGACGGAAACATGTTTTTCGTGGTAAAATAGTTAAGGACGGAGGTTTGATATGAAAATCGGTATCCTCACCAGCGGCGGAGACTGCGCCGGCCTCAATTCGGTCATGCGTGCGATCGGTCTCTATGCGTATCGGAATATCAAGAACGCAGAGATCGTCGGCATTCCGGACGGATACGGCGGCTTGATCCGCGGCGAAAGCGCGCCGATGAAGCGATCGGACTTCGAGGGGATACTCAACCTCGGCGGCACCGTTCTCGGAACGACCCGCACCCCGTTCAAAATGATGACCGTCCCCGAAGAGGGCGGCACCCGTCTCGAAAAGATGTGCGCCAACTATAAAAAAATGGGCTTGGACTGCCTGTTTACGCTTGGCGGCGCGGGCACGCACAAGACAGCGGCTCTGCTGTGCGCGGAGGGGTGCAACGTCATCGGACTTCCCAAAACCATCGATAACGACATTTACGGCACCGACGTAACCTTCGGCTTCCATACGGCAGTCGACGTAGCGGCGGAAGCGATCGACCGCGTGCGCACCACGGCGGCCAGCCACGGCAGGACCATTCTTGTAGAAGTGATGGGCAACAAAGCGGGCTGGCTTACGCTGCATGCAGGGATCGCGGCGGGGGCGGATATCATTCTTCTGCCCGAAATTCCGTTTGATATCGACAAAGTCGCCGAAGCGGCTCTGCGCTGTTATAAAGAGGGCAAGCCCTGCTGTATCATCGCGGTTGCCGAAGGCGCCGTACTCGCGAGCGAGGCGAATTATAAGAAAAAAGAGCGCGTGTTTGTGCGTACCGAACGCGGCGAAACCACCGTAACGGCGCACCTCGCCGAAGAGATCGGCGCGCGCACGGGCGCGGAAACGCGCGGCACGGTGCTCGGCTATATTCAGCGCGGCGGGAATCCTTCCCCGTACGACCGCGTTTTGTCGACGCGTTTGGGCGCGTATGCCGCAAGGCTTGCGGAGATCGGGCGCTTCGGCGTTACCGCGGCGGTCAGCGGCGGTTCGATCACCTTTAACGCTCTGGCGGACGTTGCGGGCAAATACAAATTCGTCGATCCCGATTCCGAGATCGTGCGCGCGGCCGAAGGTATCGGCGTTTCATTCGGCAGATAACAGGGGAATGTACCGATTTTAAGCGGTACGCATCGGTCAAAACGCGCCGATCGCGGCGTTTTTAAGGCAAAACAGAAAGTTATGAAATATTCAGTTATCGACATCAGTTCCAGCAGTATATCCATGACGGTAGCGGAAGTGAGCGAGCGCGTTACCGAGATCATCTTTAAAGACCGCGCCAGCCTGACGCTGCTGCACTATCTCGACGGCCGTAAACTTTCCGAGCGCGGCATCGAAAAGCTCGTCGAAGCGGTAGCCGTCATGAAAGATAAGTGCGTCAGCCTCAGCGTAGACGTGCTGTACCTCATCGCGACGGCGGCACTGCGCGCCATCGAAAATTTTGAAGAAGTGGGGGAAGTCATCCTTCGCGAGACGGGCGTGCCCGTCAACCTGATCGACGGCAAGACGGAAGCGTACTGCGATGTGATCGCCAACCGCTTTTTCAGCTCGTACGAACGGGCCGTTCTCGTCGATATCGGCGGCGCGAGCATCGAGATCTGCGACCTCGCGGGCGAATCGCCCGAGGACATGCTCAGCCTCGATTTCGGAATTTTGAATATCCACAACAAATTTGTAGAAAAGATACAGCCGGACGAATCGGAAGCGCAGGAGATCAAAAAATACCTCGCGCGCAAATTCGACAAGGCGGGCGTGCCCGAAAAGGGGCGCTATTCCACCGTCGTGCTCGTCGGGGCGACGAACCTCGCGCTGTACGACGTGTATGCGGAATACGTCGGCGCCAAGGGCGAAGAATCGCCGCGCGAAATGGCGTACAAAAAGTTCAAAAAGCTGGTAAAACATCTGCTTTGCGGCGCAAACCGTTCCAAACTGATTTTGGACGTGGCGCCGGAAAAGCTGTATTCCGTGGGCGTTGCGGCCATCGTCGCCAAAGCGGTGTTCAAGCGCTTCGGTGCGGATAACCTGCTGGTCAGCGACCGCGGCGTTAAAGAAGGCTATTTGCAGCTCGTGTTCGACGGCAAACAGCAGGGCGCCTGCTACGACTTTGCCAAGGGCGGCAGCTTCGAAATTTTGCAAACGAACGAGGATGCCCCTTCGAAAGCCGCCAAAAAACCGGCAAAGAAGAGCGGTTCCGCCGCGGCGGGCAAGGGCAAAACAGCCGCCGCAAAGAATACAAAGTCCGCAAAAAGTGCGGGACGTGCAGCGCAAAACGCGTCCGCTTCCGCAAAGAGCGGCAAAAATACGGCGGCGAAGAAGTCCGCTGCAAGCAAAAACACGGCGGCCGAAAAGTAGGCCGCAGCTCGGATGATCCGAAAGCCCGCGCACATTGGCGCGGGTTCGTCGTTCGCAATACGTAAGAAGAAGTTGGCAAGGGTGGGCAAATTTTCGTAAAAGGAGTACGTCGGCGTGAAAGATCGTTCTGCGATCGAAAAAGCTAAAAAGCGTTCCGCGATCGAAAAGGCTAAAAAGCGCTTCGTGCGCGATATTTATATGAACCGGGAATATTCCTGGCTGCTGTTCAATAAGCGGGTGCTCGACCAAGCGTGCGATTTGACCAATCCGCTGTTAGAGCGCTGCAAATTCCTCTCTATTTTCTGTTCCAACCTCGACGAATTTTTTATGGTGCGCGTGGGCAGTTTGTATAACGACAGCCTCACCGCGCCCGACGTATGCGACAATAAAACGGGCCTGACGGCGGCAAAACAGCTTTCCGGCATCATGACGGTGGTCGAAAAACTGTACCAGTCGCGCACGGCCGTATTTGTAAGCCTGCGGCGCGAGCTTGCCAAGGCGGGCGTGCGCATGATGCGCGCGGCCGACCTTACGCCCCGCCAGAACGAAGAGTTCAAAACATACTTTTTGACGCGCGTAATGCCGCTGCTGTCGCTGATGGTGCTCGACGCGAAGCACCCGATGATCCAGTTCGAAAACATGCGCAATTACATGATGTACGAACTCGAACGCGACGGCCGCCGCATGATCGGCGTTTTGTACGTAAACCCCGCGGTAGACCGCCTGTACCGGCTTTCCGGCGGCAAAAAGGCGAAGGTTATGCCCATCGAAGAGATGCTGCGCGCCTACGGGCACCTCGCGTTTATGGGGTATACGGTAAAGAATAAAATCATGCTGCGCGTTACGCGCAATGCCGACCTCGATACCCGCGTCGACGATTCCGACGTCGAACACGACTTTTCGGAATTTATGAAAAAGAAGATCGAAACGCGCGCAAGGCTGGGCGTCGTCCGCCTCGAAGTGGACGATGCCGCTTCTCCCTTAAAAGATTTCGCTTTAAAAGTTTTAAAGCTCGATGGGGCGTACTGCTTCCAGGAACAGAACTTTTTCGATTACAAATTTCTGTTTTCCATCGGCAAATACCTTCCCGCCGAAGTTGCGGCGGCACTGCGCTACCCGCCCTTCAAGGGCGCCGTGGCGGAAGAGCTGGAAGCCGCGCCTTCTCTCATCGACTATGTTCTCGGCCGCAATGTGTTCCTTTCGTACCCGTACGACAGTATGGAGCCGCTCGTCGATCTTTTAGACGAATGCGCCAAAGATAAGCGCGTTCTTTCGATAAAGATCACGATCTACCGATTGGCGAACCATTCGCGCATCGTCGACGCGCTCTGCAAAGCCTGCGAGCGCGGCAAACAAGTTACCGTCGTCATCGAACTGATGGCGCGGTTCGACGAAGAGAGCAATCTCCATTATGCGAGCAAACTGCAGGAAGCGGGCTGCACCATAATTTACGGAATGGAAAATTACAAAGTCCATTCCAAAATTATCTCCGTCGTTCTGAAAGAGGGCGAAGAGATCCGTTACATCACACACCTCGGCACGGGCAACTACAACGAATCCACTTCCAAACAGTACACCGATCTCAACATCGTAACCGCCGACGAAAAGATCGGCGAAGACGCCGTCGCCTTTTTCCGCAACATAGCCATTTGCAACACCGATTACACCTATCAGCGGCTTTTGGTTGCGCCCGAAACACTCAAGCCCGGCTTGATTTCGCTCATCGACCGCGAAATCGAAAAGGCGAAAAGCGGCAAAGAGGGCAAGATCCTCGCCAAAATGAACAGCCTTACCGATAAGGCCATTATCGATAAGTTCGTCGAAGCGAGCTGCGCGGGCGTGAAGATTGAGCTGATCATCCGCGGCATCTGCTGCCTGTTGCCCGGCGTTCCCAAAAAAACCGAAAATATCCGCGTGATCTCGATCGTGGGCCGCTTTTTGGAACATTCTCGCGTGTATTGCTTCGGCGATGAAGAAGACCGCGTAATGTACATATCCAGCGCCGACCTGATGACGCGCAATACCGATAAGCGCGTAGAGATCGCCGCCCCCGTTTTGGATAAAAAAATCGAAAAGAAGATTTACGATATTTTGCAGACCATGCTTGCCGATAACGTAAAGGCGCGCAAATTGTGCCCGGACGGCAAGTACCGCCGCGTCGAAACGTTCGGCGCCGCGCTCGACGCGCAGCAATCGTTTATCAAGTCTTGATAACGCGATAACGCATTTTTATCGTTTCGGTACGGTACTAAAAGCCCTTTCGGGGGCTTTTATTTTGTTCTTTTAAAATTGTACCGAAGCGGAACAACAGCTCAGTCCCTTTCCGCGGAATAGTTCGCTCGGAATAACTTACCGAAGTGGGGATCGCAATGAAAAATTTTGGCAAAAGGCTGCGCCGTTTGAGAAAAGAAAGAGGTCTTACGCAAGATGACATCGCCGCGGCGATCGGCGTATCAAGGCAAATCATATCTCGTTGGGAACGCAACGAAGCTGTTCCGAAAGCAGGCAACTTAACCGCGTTGGCGGATACGCTCGGCATTTCTGCCGATTACTTGTTGCACGGCAAAACGAATTTCCCTGCAACGCCGCCGGAAATTCCCGTTGAGGTCCCTTTGAACGAGCAGATACTTGAAATAGCGGAGCTTGCCGAAGCCGTGCTTGAAGCAGAAGAGCCGAACGCTCCTTTTCTGACTGTAACTTCCGTGCCTGCGCCGGAAGTTCTTTCGCTTTTATCCGAAAATAATCCCGAAGAAGAAATTGCCGAAAGTAAACTTGCAGATGAAATTGCGGAAAAGAAGAAGCGCAAACGTTTAAAGTGGACGCTTGCGGAAAAGATAATTGTTGCGATTAGCTTGTCCATAATTATTTTGATAATTACATCAGTTTTGTATGTGTGTTTCAAAATTTTTAGAATTATATCAGCAACGAGTAAAAGAAGCGATAGCTTTGCAACTTATCACATAATTATTTTTACAAGCGATGTGGTCGTAATATTCTTTTCGATTGTAGCTTTATTTATTGCTTCCGTAATTTCGGTAATTATTGTTTTTGTAAGAAGAAAACGAAAAAAAGCAAAATATTTAAAAGAAAAGCCAAATGATAAGTAAAATTGACAAAATGTAAACTAAAGTTGCTTGAAAATTTTAGCTGCCGTGATATAATCAGCGAGCAAGTTTGGTACGGGACGGAGTAATCTGTTTCTGAATTTTATATTTTTACAGGAGGTTAAAGTTTATGAGTCGCACTCGAAAGTTAGTCGGCGTACTGCTCGCATGTTTAATTATGTGCGTTGCATTCTTCGGCTGGATGTTGGGACAAAACAAAGTAAATGCACAGACTGAAATGGAAATTGAACATCAAGTAGAATTTCCCATTGAAGTTACTTCCGAGGATGGCACAACGAGGGCTGCCGCAAATTTAGTATTATTAATAGGCGGTACAGGAAACGGATACGTTTGGGCAAAGGTTGAGAATACGTTTACATATCCCTCTGTAGATGTTTGGGTATATATTGAATTATATTCTTCTCTAACCTATCAGGAATCGTATACTACGATGACGCTCGAATACAGAGAATCGACCCATGATTTAAATCAAGGGGAAAGTATCGGAATTTCGGCCTCCACCAATGGACAGCAGAAATATTGGCAAGCGCGCGCACGTTTTAAAGTTGATGTGGCAGATTGGGATTCAAAAACAACCAGCACGCTCCTATATGATGCGAACGGAAATTGCATTGAATGGAATTAAAAATATTTAGTATACTGTGCTAAAAGATAGGGCGGCGAGCGTTTCGGCCTTCGCCGCCTCTTCATGCCCGCTAAGGGAAAGGATGAGGTTTTTATCATGAAAAAGGGAATGCCATATTATGGTAATCAACATCTTTATATAAGTGCTATACTTAATTAACAAAAGGAGGTAATTAAAAAAATTATGAGCACGCAAAAGAAGTTGAGTGAAAGAGAAAATGAGGTTATCAAGAAAATCGACGCGCACAATAAAATTGCAGAACGCGCCCTGCGCAAGGTGTTCAGCCACTTCGAGGACGAAGACAGCAAAAACGGTACGTGCCATATTACCATTCTTCGTGCGGTTTACGTCGACAGATCTATCGAGAACGGGGAAGTTGCCGCATCCGCGGCGTTCGATACCGTTTGGAAACTTGCCAATTTCTGCCACGTCAGCGACAGAACGGTATTCCGTTACAGAAATATGTATCTCGATTGGTTCGATTACTATTATCGCAAATTCAAAAAAGAAAACGTGAACCCCGAAGAGACCAATCAGGAAGAGGAGTCCGACTCAGAAGAATAACCGTCCGCGGGCCGCCGTCGCTTTCCGTGCCGCCGGTAACGGCCGCTTTGCAAGCAAACCATAAAAGGGCATTCGCCCTTTTTTATTTTGCCGTTTTGTCTGCTTTGGCAAGCAGTTCGATTGCCCTGCGTAAACCGGCAGGGGATGGGGCGGCAAGCCGCTTGCATACATGCGCATG
>CALVXE010000073.1 GCA_944368795.1 uncultured Clostridia bacterium
CGGTCGCGCTCGTCCTCGTCCACGATCTGGATGCCCGCCTCGCCGATCGACTTATAGATATAGTCGATCTGATCGGGACTGGTGTCGATTTTTTCGAGGATATCGCAGAGGGCATTCGTGGAAATGCTTCCCTTCTGGCGATATTCGCTGATGATCTGTTTGAGAATTTCGTTGAGTTTCTGTTCGGGTACACTCATGTGCTTTTTGCTTTCCTCCGCTTATGTTAAAAATTTTTCAACCGAATTGTAAGTTCCAAAATGCGGCGCGTAACCTCTTTCTTTTTTGCAAGGTCGGTTTCGGCGTCGCACAGGGCGCTCAGCCGTTCGAGCTCCTGCTCGACCCGGGCGCGCTCCAACGTACGGACGCAGTCGTCGAAATATCTGACGGCACGCTCGCCCTCGAGACTTTCGCCGAGACTGAGATCGAGGATCTCGGAAAGCTCGGGCGTGTTTTCGTCAAAAATTTCAAAAAGCGCGCTCGGTCTGACCGTTTCTCCGTTTTTTTGTCTCTCTTTGATATATTCCGCGATAGTATTATGCACGGGATTGTCGAATCTGACACCCGAAATGTCAAAATTTTTTGCATATTTCGCGCCGAAAAGCACGGATGCGAGGATAAAACGGCACGCTTTTGCCTGCCGATCCGCCCCGTCTTCGCGGGGCACGGGCTCCGGCTCTTCCTGCATGCGCGGCGCGGCGGGAACGTTTTCGAGGTCGCGTTTGAGCGATTCGTACGTTACCCCCGTTTCCGAACGGACGCGCTTTAAGAGCTCTTCCTTGACGCTCTCGCTTTCTGCCTCGCCGATGACTTTCAGCGCCTCGGGTATATAGTTGCGGCGCTCTTCCGGCCTGGAAAGGTCGTATTTTCTCCGCACCGTTTCCAGCTTGAAATCGATGAGCGGCATGGCGTTATCGAGGCATGCCCGATACCCTTCGCTGCCCTGCCGTTTGATCACGTCGTCGGGATCGAAGCCCTCGGGAAGAGGCACCACGCGGACGGCGACCTGCTCGTCGCGCAGGATCTCCAAGCCGCGAATCGCGCCTTTCTGCCCGGCGAAATCGCCGTCGTAACTGATGTACGCCTTGTCTGCATACCGCTTGACGAGGCGGGCCTGATCTTTCGTGAGGGCGGTGCCCATGCTCGCGGCGACGTTGGTGAACCCCGCCTGAAACAGGGATATCGTATCCATATAGCCTTCGACGATGATAATGTCTTTCAGGCCGGAATCCTGTTTGAGTTTTTTGATGCGGTTGATGTTGTACAGCGTTTTGCTCTTGTTGAAGACAATGGTCTCGCGCGTATTTTTATATTTTGCAAAATCCGTTTTTTCGAGCACTCTGCCGCCGAACGCGACCACGTCGCCGAAGGCGTTGATGATGGGAAAGATCAGGCGGCCGGCCTGCGCGTCGATGAGCCTGCCGCTCTTTTCCGATTCGGCCACGGCGCCGCTTTCGAGGATATCTTCCCTGCGGAATCCTTTATCGAGCAGGAACTGCGGGAGGCTTTTGTAATCGAGCGACGCCCCCAACCCGAATTTGCGGACGACGGGAGAGGCGATCTTGCGGTCGAGTATGTACTGCACATGCGCATCCGCGTGCCCGGAATTGAGATTGTCCAGATAAAAATGCGCGGCGGCGCGGAGAATTTTTAAAACGGCGTCGCGCTTCCTTTTCTGTTCGGCCGTCTTTTCCGTGTCGAAATTCATTTCGGGAAGGGGCATCTTCGCGCGTTCGGCGAGGATCTTGACCGCGTCGATGAAATCGACCGATTCGATTTCGCGGACGAACGAGATCGCGTCTCCGCTGACGCCGCAGCCGAAACAGTGGTAGAACTGATCTTCGGCATTGACGGCAAACGACGGGGTCTTTTCGTGATGGAACGGACAGCGCCCCCACCAGTTGCCCCCCTTGCGCTCGAGCGGAACGTAGTTCCCGATGAGTTCCACGAGGTCGATTTTGCTTTTCAGTTGTTGCAAAAATTCGGGATCCAGTCCTTTTGCCATTGCCACCACCCTTCGGCCGCTCTGCGGCGGGATTTGCCAAAGCTGCGCCTCAGATCTCTTCGATATCCTTTTCGGTGAGCGCCCAGCTGTGCGGGACAAAGATATTGTCGAACACGGCGACGGCGAACTTATCCGTCATGGACGAAAGATAATCGCACACGACCTGTTCGAGCGGATATCGCTCGGAAAGGGAGAGATAAAAGGCGGGAAGCTTGTCCTTATTCTTTAAAAAATAATCGTACATGGCGGAGAGCATGCGCTTGGCGCGCTCTTCCTCCTTCATGGAAAGCGGGGTTATGTACACCTTTTCGAACATGAACGCGCGGAGATTTTCCAGCGCTTCCGCTTCCCTTTCGCCCATGCGGACCTGATTTTTGCCCGCGCTGTTTTGGTAAATGGAAGAGATCATCGTGTTGATCCGATCGCGCGAAGAGGAGCCGAGGACGGAGACCTCCCTTTTCGGAAGTTCTTCTTCGCGCAAAAGCCCCGCGCGGACGGCGTCTTCGATATCGTGATTGACGTATGCGATGCGGTCGGCAAGCGAAACGGCTTTCCCCTCCAATGTGGCGGGACGGCCGCTCTTTTTATGGTTCACGATGCCGTCGCGCACTTCAAAAGTCAGGTTGAGTCCCCTGCCGTCCTTTTCGAGCACGTCGACGACGCGCAGAGACTGGATATTGTGCGCAAATCCGTTCGGAGCCAAACTGTTCAAGACCCGCTCGCCCGCGTGCCCGAACGGCGTGTGCCCCAAATCGTGCCCCAAAGCGATCGCTTCCGCCAAGTCTTCATTGAGGGCGAGGGAACGGGCGATGGAGCGCGCGATCTGCGAAACGTCGATGGTGTGCGTCATGCGGGTGCGGAAATGGTCGCCTTCCGGAGAAAAGAAGACCTGCGTCTTATTTTTCAGACGCAGGAACGCCTTGCTGTAAATAATGCGGTCGCGGTCGCGCTGAAAGGCGGTACGCATATTGCATTCCTCTTCCGGACGCTGCCTGCCTTTCGTATCTTTCGATTTGCAGGCAAATTCGGACAGAAACTGCTCTTCGATGGCATATCGCCGTTCTTTGATGGAAAAATCTGCCATTTGCGCCCCCTCCTTTGTCGAAAACGGCGAAACGGCGCGCCGCCGAAAGGCGCGCCACAACACTTCCTATTATAAATTCGCCGAAAATTGCAAAATTCCTTTCGATTTCGCAAAAAAATCGAAAAAAATTTTTTGAGCTTGCCGAAAAGGAGATCAAAGCGCCGCGCCGCCGTCCAAACGCAGTATCTCCCCCGTAATATAGCGGCTTTCCGCCAGCCAGCGGACAGCCGCGGCAGCCTCTTGCGCGGTGCCGGCGCGGGCAAGCGGCAAGTTTTTAAAAAACTCTTTGCGTTCGTCCTCCGAAAAGCGGGCGTTCATGCCCGTTTCGATAAACCCGCAGGAGAGGCAGTTGACGCGGATCCCGGAAGGGGCCAGTTCTTTGGCGCACGCCTTGGTAAATCCGATGAGAGCGGCCTTGCTCGCCGAGTAGGCGGATTCGCAGGCGCCGCCCGCTTCGCCCCAAATCGAAGAGACGTTGACGATTGAACCGCTTCCCCTCTTTAAAAACTTGCGGACCGCCGCCCGCGTGCACAGAAAGGCGCCGTCGGCATTGACGGACATCACCCTGCGCCATTCCCCGAGCGAGGTGTCCTGCACCTGGCGATACAGCGCGACCCCCGCGTTGTTTACCAAAACGGACAGGCCGAGAACGCTTTCGAACATCTCTTCTACCTGCTTTTCGTCGGAAACGTCGCAGCGGAACGCCTGCACG
The DNA here is from genome assembly GCA_944368795.1 of uncultured Clostridia bacterium. Taxonomy (GTDB): domain Bacteria; phylum Bacillota; class Clostridia; order Christensenellales; family Borkfalkiaceae; genus Borkfalkia. The sequence continues at coordinate 3,799 of CALVXE010000073.1, forward strand.
CCCGCGCCGAGAGAGCCGAGCAGCCGCGCCGTTTCTTCCGCGCCCGATGCGTCTTTCGAATAGCAAAAAGCGACGTCGTAGCCCGCGCGCGCAAATTCGAGGCAGACCGCCCGCCCGATGCCGCGCGAACCGCCCGTAACCAGAACGCAGCTCACGGCCGTTTCCGCAGCGGAATACCGAACGTGCGCACGATTTCCAAGGCGACTTCTTCCGCGTTTTTGCCGTTCGTATCCACCGTATAGTCGGCGCAGCTCTCGTAGATCGGCGTACGGTAATCCAACAGATCTTTCATCTTTTCGAACGTGGTGTTTTTCAGGAGCGGGCGCTCGTCGCCGGTATGGCCGGTACGCGCGAACAGAGTTTCGATATCGACTTTGAGAAATACGATCTTTCCGCCGCCCTCTTTGAACGCGGCGCTGTTTTCGGGACGGAGCACACAGCCGCCGCCCGTGGAGATGACGCAGTCGTTTTCGTTCGCGACGCGGTGCACGATCTCCGTTTCGATCTCGCGGAAGCGCGCTTCGCCGTGATATTCGAAAATGTCCGCGATCTTGCCGTATTTATCGGTGATCAAATCGTCGGTATCGTACCAACGCATACCCGTAATGTCGGAAATTTTAATGCCGACCGTCGTTTTGCCCGCGCCCATCATTCCGCAAAGTACGATATTCATAACAGAAAACTCTCCGCCGCCAAAATATAGCTGTTTTTCCCGAACCCGAGCACGGTGCCGCGGCACACTTCGGAAATGACCGAGACCTTGCGGAACTCTTCGCGCGCGTGCACGTTGGACATGTGCACTTCGACGACGGGAGTATCGACCGAGGCGATCGCATCGCGCAGAGCGTAACTGTAATGGGTAAACGCGCCCGCGTTCAAAACGATGCCGTCCGCGTCCGATTCCTGGATCTTGGTGCACAATTCGCCCTCGACGTTGCTCTGAAAAAATTCACATTCCGCGCCGCGGGATCTGCAAAAGGCGGCGATCTCGCCGTTGATCTGTTCCAAGGTCTGCGTGCCGTAGACGCCCTTTTCGCGGCGGCCCGTCATATTGAGATTGACACCGTTCAAAAACAATAATTTCATGATTCCTCCTTTGCGGCCGCCCGTATGCCGTTGCGGCGGGCGCTCAGCCGCGGTAAACGCGTTTGTATTCTTCAAAGAGTTTCTTCGCCTCCGCGGCGGAAGGTTCCCTGCCCAAAATGATGCAGTCTGCATAATAGGCCTGATAATAGAGCATGCCTTCGCCGTTCACGATCGGTTTGCCGAGCGATTCCGCGATGCGGAGAAATTCGCTTTTGCGCGGATAATAAATGAGGTCGCAGGCGACTTCGCAGCGGGAAAGCATCTCCTCTCCGACGGGAGATATGCCCTCCGTTTTGTGCATCCCCACGCCCGTGCCGTTTATGATCATATAGTAATCGTCCGGAACAAGTTCGCGCAGGGGGCGGATGTTCCCGAATTCGCGGCTGACGCGCTCGGCATTTTCATACCGCACGTCGTACAGGTATACCTGCGCGCCCGCATCCGTCAGCTTTTTTACCACGCTGCGGCCCGCGCCGCCCGCGCCGAGCATGAGGATCTTTTTCCCCTGCGGGCGAATGCCGTTGTTTTCGAGCATGAGCATGAACCCGACCCCGTCGGTGTTGTAGCCGACGCCGTCCTTTACGGTGTTCACCGCACCGAAAACGCGCGCATCCCCTTCGATCCCTTTCAGATACGGGATAATATCCAGCTTGTACGGGATGGTTACGTTGAAGGCATCGTATTCGGCGAGCAGCCTTTTGGCCGCGGCGTCGAATTCCTCCTGCGGCGCGGAGATCAGTTCGTACGAGCATTCGCTCCCCAACCCCTGAAAGTCGAAGGTGTGCATTTTGGCGCTGTCTGACTTGGAAACGTCTTTGCCGATCACGGCGAGTTTAAACATGTTTTTCTCCTTTGCCGCCGAAGCCGCCCTTTAACGGGCCGAGGCGAGCATTTCGTAAAAGTGCGGGAACGAAATATCGACGCATTCGGCGTCTTCGATCTCTCCGCCGCGCGCGCAGGCGATGAGGCCGACCGCGCCGCTCATGGCGATGCGGTGATCTTTGCAGGAACAAACCTTACCGCCGGACAGCATTTTTTTGCCGCGGATGACAAACCCGTCCGGTGTGGGCACGCAGTCCCCGCCGATGGCGTTGATCATATCCGCAGTGGTGCGGATGCGGTCGCTCTCCTTCACGCGGAGCTCTTCCGCGCCGGAAATACGGCTTTCCCCCTCCGCAAACGCGCACAGGACGGCGATGAGGGGAAGTTCGTCGATGAGGGAGGGCATGACTTCGCGCGTGAGTTCCACGGCGCATAGATCGGACTTATAAACGCGCACGTCGGCGACAGGTTCGCCGCAGACCGTGCGTTCGTTTTCGAGAGAGTAGCGCACGTTCATCGCGTCGAAAGCGCGGAAGATGCCCGTGCGCGTAGGGTTGACGCCGACGTTCCTGCACAGCGTTTCGCCGCGGAGTGCGCCGAGCGCCATGAAATATGCCGCGCTGGAAATATCGGCGGGGACTTCGACGTCGGCGCTGTGAAGGCGGCTTTTGCGGACGCGGACTTCGGTGCCTTCCGCACGGATGTCCGCCCCCATCGCCGCGAGCATGCGCTCGGTATGGTCGCGCGAGCGGAGAGGTTCGCGGACGACCGTTTCCCCTTCCGCGCCCAGCGCCGCCAGTATCAGCGCGCTTTTGACCTGTGCGCTGGCGACCTGCGTATCCACCGTGCAGCCCGTCAGGCGGGCGGGACGCACGGTAACGGGCGCTTTGCCGCCCGTCGTTTCGATGCAGGCGCCCAATTTGCGCAGGGGCGCGGCGACGCGCTCCATAGGGCGATTGGACAGGGACGCGTCGCCCGTCAAACGGACCTCGGCATCCTTTCCCGCGACCAGCCCCATGAGAAGGCGCATCGTAGTGCCGCTGTTCCCGCAGTCGCATTCGGCAGAGCGGAAGCGCTGCGTTCCGCGCACGCGGACCTCTTTTCCTTCGATGCGGACGTCCGCGCCCAGCGCGCGCATGCAGGCGGCCGTCGAGAGACAGTCCTCGCCGAGAAGGGCGTTGGTGATCACCGCCTCACCCTCCGCCGCGGCGTTGAACATGATCGCGCGGTGGGTTATGGATTTATCTC
>CALVXE010000074.1 GCA_944368795.1 uncultured Clostridia bacterium
ACGCACAGGCTTTTCAGGCGGGCGATCTTCGCCTCTTCCCAAACTTCCCCCACGGGGGTATCGTACACGGCGGTAACGACGCCGCTCATGTTCGGGATCTGTTTTATGTATGCCAGGGGGATGCTGTCGCTTTCCCCGTACCAGCGAAAGGTCATTTTCATAGGGTGCGGCTCCTTCGGCCTGACGCGCAAAACGGAAAAACACGCCCCGCTTTTTGCGCGGAGACGCATTTTTCAAGCGCTTTTTTCAGCCGTTCTTAACTTTTTTGATGATATACATGCGGCTCATGATGCAGCCGCTGTTCGCATCGGCGACCTTCGAATCGGCGAGCCCTTCCAGCGGGATATCGCCGTACATGAGCAGATCTCCGCCGGCGACCTGCGTTTTGCCGCAGGCGCTCACTTCGTATGCGGCGGACGGATTGAGGCCTTTGAAGCGAACGGTCGGAACGGGGTCGCAGGGACGGCGTTCCATGAGATTGACGACCGCGACAGCCGTGCTCTTGTCTTTGGAAACGGTGATGAACCCGACGACGTTCTTCCCGTACAGGCGGTACTGATCGCCGAATTGCAGGACTTTGCGGTACTCTTTATAAAAGGCGATCTGGCCGGAGATTTCGGAAAGTTCGCTTTCCGAAAGTTTGGTCGGATCCAGTTCGTACCCCAAAACGCCGCCGCAGGCGACGTTGAAACGCGCCGAGAGCGGGTTGGTGTTGCCCGTCTGGTGATTGGGACACGCCGACACATGCGCGCCCATGACCGTCTGCGGATACCCGTAAGAGGTGCCTTCCTGAATGGAGACGCGTTCGCGCGCGTCGGTATCGTCGCTCGTCCAATACTGCGGAAAGTAGCACAGGTTACCCAGATCCAGCCTTCCGCCGCCGCCCGCGCACCCTTCGAACAGGACGAACGGGAACTTTTTGACGATGCGGGACACCACCCTGTAGTAGCCGAGCATATAGCGGTGAAAATATTCTCCGGGGGCAATGCCCTTGCCGTAACAATCGGTCATGGAGCGGTTGAAATCCCACTTCACATATTCGGCGCCGCTGCGGGCGATGACGTCGCTGATGGTGCGGACGACGTAATTCTGCACGCGCTCGTCCGCCATGTTCAGCATGAGCTGGTGGCGCATGCGTTCGGGGGTCCTGCCCGGGATCTTCATCGCGAAATTGGGATGCGAACGGTACAGATCGCTGTCTTCGCTGATCATCTCCGGCTCTACCCAAATCCCGAACGAGAGGCCCATGGCACGGATCTTATCGGCGAGATTTTTCAGCCCGCCGCCCGTCTTTTCGACATTGTCGTACCAGTCGCCGAGGGAACAGGTATCGCTGTCGCGCCGGCCGAACCAGCCGTCGTCGAGGACGAACAGTTCCGCGCCCGCGCGCTTTGCCGCGGCGGCGATGGAAAGGATCTTTTCCTCGTTGAAGTCGAAATAGGTGCCCTCCCAGTTGTTGAAGAGCACGGGACGTTCGCGCTTTTTCCACTTGCCGCGCACGATGTGTTCGGACACGAACGCGTGCATGCGCGCGCTGAGCGAATCTTCATCGGGCGCGAAACACATGACCGCTTCGGGCGCGCAGAATTCTTCCGACGGGGCGAGCGCCCAGTCGAACATATAATCGTTGATGCCCGTCAGAAAACGGGTTTTTCCGCCCGGACGGTCGCATTCGAAGATCTCTTTATGGTTGCCCGAATAGACGAGATTGAACGCATACACGCCCCTTTCGTTTTCCGCCATCACGAACGGATTGCTCTGGTGCGAGGACATGCCGCGCTTGGAATCGGTGCTGAAGACGCCGCTTTCCAATTCGCGCACGGTCTTCCGGCGCTCGCGCGCCCAGGAACCTTCGAACGTAACGATCTTGTAATCCGTTCCCGGAAGATCCATTTGCAGGCTCATCAGACGGCGGAGACGGATCTCCTTTTTCGAACCGTTGACGATTTTCGAAGAGACGGCGATCGCGTCGCTGTCGTCATAGACGGTGTAATAGATATACAGGCAGACCTTCGTGGGAAGATCGACATACTTGAGTTCGAGCGTTTTGCCCTCCCCGTACGAGGAGGGAAGCCCCGGTATTTCGTTCTTTTCCGCGGCGATCCGCGCGCGGGAAAAGGTAAAATCGTAGGTGAATCCGCCGTCCGCGTTGCATAAGATCAGATTGGGCTCGCCGTAATCGGCGCGCTGCGGACGGGAAAGAAGGCGGCGCGGCGACGCCCCTTCGCAGACGCTGAAATCCCCCGCCGACGAGATCTTCCGCCCGTAGTAAAGATATTCGGCCGTATCGGCCCTGATGACGAGCGTCGTGTTCGCCGTATCGATACGGATAAGATGTCCTTTTTTCTTGATCATGTGAGCCTCCGCTTTTTGATGAGAACAAAATTCCGATATATGTTTCAGTATATCACACTTTTCTCTTTTTGTATAGCGAAAGGCCGCAAAAATTCGGAAAACCGGCCCGAAATTTACAGCGTTTGCGCGCAAAGCGCATCAATCTCGGCGGCCGATATCTTTATGCATGCGCGAAAACGCCTCTGAGAGGTCCGCGGCTTCGGGCTGCGGCTCGCGCCCCCGGCGCAGTGCGCGCTCGTCTGCGATCCTCTTCGCATCCTCCGAACCTTCGAGAAACTTTTCCGTAAGCAGAGTGCGAAGCCCGCCCGAAAATCCTTCGCCCAGGGCGGCTGCGTAAAGATGCAGAAGTTCCCGTTCCGTTTGCAGCATGTCGGCGAGGGCATATTCTTCGCGCGGCAGAGGGATATACGGATCCTTTTTCACTGTTCGTTCCCTCCCTGTTCTTCGTAATTTCCGTTCAGCGCGCCGAAAATCGAGCAGAAGCGTCGCCGATGATTGCGCGCGACGGCGTCTGCCAATGCGGCAAAGCGCGCGTCGGCGGCGAGCGAGGCGTACATGCCCGCGCGCTTGCAGGCGGTATATTCCCCTTCCAATAATTTTGCCAGCGCCTCCTTTTCGGAAGCGGTCAGTTTACAGACCATACGTTTTTCCTCCTCCGGACAGTATGCGCGGAAGACGGCTCGGTTATTCGGGACAGAAACCGACCCCGAAACCGTTGACATTGCCCGCGGACAGAGGTACAATAATTGCGGCTGATTTGCCGGGAGGAGAAGACAATGCTGGACGAAGCGACGCGATTGATCGAGGAGAAGGGATACAACGTTTACAGGGCCTGCGAACTGCGGGGAGGAAAGTATGCGGAACGGGTATACCGCTTCAGCAATCGGCTGAACAATATTTATTCCCTTTCCAAGAGCGTTACCGCGACCGCCGCGGGGATCTTATGCGCGGACAAGAGGATCTCGCTCGACGACCGCATCGCCGATTACCTGCGCGAATATTTCCCCGAAAACAGGGACGAACGGCTGGAACGGGCCACGATACGCGACCTGCTTTCGCACGCATGCGGATTCGAGCGGGGGATCCTGTTCGAAGAGGACGCGTACACGCACGGTACGGACGATTTTGCCCGCCTGGCGCTCAGCGTGAAGACGGACTGCGGGCCGGGAGAAAAGACCGTGTACTCCAACGCGACGTATTACCTGTTTTCGGTCATCGCGGAAAAAGCGACCGGGCAGACCCTGTTCGATTTCCTGCGCGAGCGGCTGTTCGTGCCGCTGGGTTTTGAGGGCTATGCCGCAAGCACCTGCCCGAAAGGGCATACGATGGGCGCGACGGGCATGTTTTTGCGCTGCGAGGACCTGCTGAAGATCGGAAAGCTGTACCTGAACGAGGGAACGTACGAGGGAAAGCGCTTTTTTGAAAAGAGGTTTGCCGAAGAGGCTTCCGCGCCCCTCTTCCCTGCCGGACAGCGGTTCTACGGTTTGGGGTTTTGGAGAAACGGCGCGGACGACCGATACTTTTACGGGGACGGGAAATACGGGCAGCTGCTTGTGATCGACGCGGAACACGACGCCGTGTTCGCCATGCAGAGCTGCGACCCCGCCCTTTCCGCAGCGGATTTTGCAAAGACGATCCGCCAAGGTTAGCGCGAAGCAAACGACAAAGAAAGCCGGGCAGGTAAAATCGACCTGCCCGGCTTTTCCGATTTCGGAAAAAAGGACGGCTTTTGCCGCCCTTTTTCAATTTCCGTGGGATCTATTCGCTTTACTGTTCCAAAATTTCGCCGCGCGCGATCGCACGTTTGCGGTAGAGGCGAATGAAAATTTTGGAAATTTCCACCGCGGCGAGCGGGAATAAGGACAGGCCGAGACTGATGAGCCATTCGCGCCAGCCGATGTAGACGAGATCGAACAGGTTCATCAGAGGAGGCACGAACACGACGAGCGCGATGATCGCCGCCGACGCAAAGAGAGAAATCGTTAAATACTTGTTGTGCCCCTGCCCGTGTTTGAATATGGAATCCGTATTCGAACGCTGGTTGAGCGCGTGCGAAAGCTGTGAAACGGAGAGAACGATGAACGTCATCGTCATTGCCATATTGTGGCTTTCGTCCGCCGTAACCCCCTGCCCGTGCGACATCAGCATGCCGATCCAATAGGCGGCGAGCGCCGCGGCCGAAATAAACAGGCCGTGCAGTACGATGCGGTAAACCATGCCCCTTTCGAACAGAGTGCCGCTCTTGATTGGCTTGTGCTTCATGATATTGGCGCTGGCGGGATCGACGCCCAATGCCACCGCGGGGAGTGAGTCGGTAGCCAGGTTGATGAGGAGGATATGCACCGCCAAAATCGGCATCTGCCAGCCGAAGATGACAGCCAACAGAAGAATGAGGATCTCCGCAATGTTGCCCGCAACGAGGAACTGAATGACCTTCTGTATGTTGCGGTACACGCGCCGCCCCTCGCGGATGGCGTATTCGATGGTCGTAAAGTTATCGTCCAAAAGGATCATATCGGCCGCGTCTTTGGCTACGTCGGTGCCGGTGATGCCCATGGCGACGCCGATATCCGCCTCTTTGAGCGCGGGCGAATCGTTGACGCCGTCGCCCGTCATGGCGGCGACTTCGCCTGTGCGTTTGAGAGATTGGATGATGCGCAGTTTATCCGAAGGAGAAACGCGCGCGAACACGACGCAGTTCTTTACCGCCTCGTCCAGCTGCTCATCCGTCATATCGTCCAGTTCCTGCCCGGAAATGACGGTATTCCCTTCGCGGAAGATGTGCAGCTGTTTGGCGATCGCCATTGCGGTAACTTTATGGTCGCCGGTGATCATGACGACGCGGATGCCCGCTTCGTGGCAGGTTTCCACCGCTTTGATGACCTCTTTGCGGGGCGGATCGATCATGCCCACGACGCCGACGAACGTCATGCCGCTTTCCAGGTCGGCCGATTCCTCTTCGGGAACTTCGCCCCAAGTGCGGACGGCAAAACCGAGTACGCGCAGAGCGTCTCCGCTCATGCCGTTGCAGACTTTGAGGATCTGTTCGCGGTCGGCTTCCGTCATTTCGCGCACGCCGTCTTTCGTGCGGTATTTCGTGCAGAGGGGCAGCATCTCGTCGACGGCGCCCTTCGTATAGGCGACCAGCCCTTCTTCCATGCGGTTGAGCGAAGTCATGCGCTTGCGGTCGGAATCGAAAGGCTGTTCGAATTCGCGCGGGTGCGCGTCTTCATACTCTTCCGAATCGATGCCGAACCGTTCGGCAAACATGACCAGCGCGCCCTCGGTGGGATCGCCCAATACGTTGCCCGGATTATCGGGATCTTTTTTTGCGTTGACGCACAACGCCGAACCGTTGAGCAGGTCGGCATAGACCGCGCGGTCGTATTTGCGGGATACGTCTTCGGCTTTTGTAACCTCTCCGCGGAGAAAATCGTCCCCGACGGCAACGTGCGTTACCGTCATTTTATTGAGAGTGAGCGTGCCCGTTTTGTCGCAGCAGACGACGGTCGCGCTGCCGAGCGTTTCGACCGCGGGCAGGCTTTTTACGAGCGCGTTTTTCTGCGCCATGCGCTGCACGCCCAAAGCCATGATGATCGTGGACGTGGCGGGCAGGCCTTCCGGTATGATGGAGATCGCCAGCGAAATGGCGATAAAAATGTAATTGACCCAGGATTCCCAGCCGTCGCGGATCATGCCGATGGCAAAGATGAGAACGCAGACGATGAGCCCGACGACGCTGAGAGTTTTGCCGACGGAATTGAGCTTGCGCTTCATGGGGGTATCCAGATCGTCCTGTTCGTCCAAAAGCCCCGCGATCTTGCCCACTTCGGTGTTCATGCCCGTGCCGACGACGATACCCGTGGCGTTGCCGTACATGACGATGGACGAACTGTACGCCATATTCACGCGGTCGCCCAAAGGAGCGTTTTCGGGAAGGACGGTGGGACCGTCTTTTTCGGAAGGGACGCTTTCGCCGGTGAGAGCCGCTTCCTGCACCTTCATGTTGTTGTCTTCGATGATGCGGATATCGGCGGGGACGATGCAGCCGTCTTCCAAATAAACGACGTCGCCCGGGACCAGTTCTTCGGCGGGGACGACGCTCTCTTCCCCTTCGCGCATGACGCGCGCGGTGGGCGCCGTCATATTTTTGAGAGCCTCGAGCGCGTTTGCCGCCTTCTTTTCCTGTATGACGCCGATGGTGGCGTTCAGGGCGATGACGACGAGAATGACGATGCATTCGGCGAGGCCTTCATCTTCGATAAAGTACATGACCAGCGAAAATGCCGCGGCTATGAGAAGGATGATGACCATGACGTCGGTGAGCTGTTCCCAAATCATCTTCCATATGCTTTTCGGCTTCTTTTCGCGCAGATTGTTCCTGCCGTATTCGGCAAGGCGCTTTGCCGCCTCGGCATCGCTCAAACCATCGTCCGTCGTGCGCAGGATCTGCTCCGTTTCTTGGACGCTGAGCGAATGCCATGGCTTGTGTTGCTCTGTTTCCATAATTTGTTCGGAATGTTCCTCCCTTCAATAAAAAATTATAACACAAAAAGACATAGCCTATACGGTTATGCCTT
>CALVXE010000075.1 GCA_944368795.1 uncultured Clostridia bacterium
CGCGCAGACGGATGCAGATTTCTCCCGCACCCGTTTCGACGGGTATCCCGTTATCGTCCAGCAGCTGTACGTCGTACAGGGGAGAGGGCTTGCCCATCGAGCCGGGACGGATATCCACCAGTCCCGGGAACGTGGCGCATACGACGGTGGTTTCGGTCTGTCCGAACCCTTCGTAAATGTCGTGCCCCGTCTTCATGCGGATCTGTTTGTAAATTTCCGGATTGAGCGCTTCGCCCGCCGTCATCATGCGATGGATGGAAGACAGGTCGTATTTGCTCAGATCTGTCTTCATGATAAAACGATACACGGTCGGGGGGGCGCAGAAGGTCGTGATCTTATATTTCGATACGTGGTTGAGAAGATCGTCCGGCTCGAATTTTCCGTGAAAGTCGTATACAAAAATCGCCGAGCCGCAAAGCCATTGCCCGAACAGTTTTCCCCAACTTGCTTTGGCCCAGCCCGTTTCCGCAAGGGTGAAATGCAGGCCGTCGTCTTCGCAGCAGTGCCAAAAGCCTGCCGTTACGATATGGCCGAGCGTATAGCGCTGGCTGAGCGTAACCATCTTCGGCATTCCGGTCGTACCGGAAGTAAAGTAAAGGAGCAGAATATCTTCCGCACAGCGCTCGCGCCCGTAAGGCAGTTCCGCGAGCTCGTTCCGCTGGGACTGCACTCCAGCGGTAAAATCCAAAAATCCTTCTCTTTCGCCGACGACGGCGAGATATTTTACCGAAGGCACTTTTTCTGCTGCCTTTAAAATGTTGCAGCAGAGCTCCTCCTCGTCCACGGAAACTACCATCTTAACGTCCGCTTTTTTCATGCGGTAGACGAGGTCTTTTTCCATAAGCATGTGGGTGGCGGGGATCCCGATCGCACCGATTTTTGAAAGAGCCATCAGCGTCGTCCAATATTCCCAGCGCCGCTGCAAAATAACGAGGACGGTATCGCCTTTGCCGATGCCCAGAGAGAGAAAATAATTTGCGGTTTGATCGGAAAGAGCGCGGATATCTTCAAACGTAAAGATACGTTCGCCGCCCAGATCGTCGCACCATACGAGAGCGCGCTTTTCGGGGGCGAGTCTGGCATATTCGTCCACGACGTCATATGCGAAGTTAAAATTTTTCGGGACGTACAGCTGAAAATTTCTGTAAAATTCGTCGTAATTTCTGAACTCACCGTAGTTGGAAAAGCGCTTCAAAAGATTCATAGGTAAAAGCCCCTCCGTGCTTTGAGGCACAAATATATCGCCTTTTATTATAGCATATTTTTAAAGAAGAATAAAGTATATTTTCAAAATTCCCGTAAATTTTGTATGGTTATTTGCAAATTTATTCGGATAATGGTATAATAATAGCGGTAAAAAGGAATAAAGGAAAGAAAATCCTTCCTTTTCGGGAGGTTTGCATGCTCGATAAACTGACTTCAGCCGTGCTCGGTGCCGTCAATGCCCAAACCAACGGATCGTATAAAGTATTGGAGGCAGACGAATTGATCGGCGCTCTGCCCGAAAAATTGAAAACGGATGCTTCCGGCATCGAAAACGCGCTGCGTTACCTGTGTGAGAGGGGGTACGTCGACATCCGCTATTCAGACAAAAATACGTACTGCGTGTGTTCGCTTCCCAAGGGAAGAACGTATGACGAGAGCATCGGTGCGGACAGAGACCGCGGAAAAAAGAAATTTAAAAGCCAGCTTCTGCTTACCTTTTTCGGCGCGCTTGCGGGGGCGTTCATCGGCGGGTGTCTGGCAGGACTGCTGTTTGTGTTTGCGTTTTGACGCGGCAGATTCGCCGCGCCGATGCGGAGGGTGATCTATGTTGAATAAGCAGGAAAACGAGGTCATGAGGGCGGTTTATGAAATGTGCGACGGCAAAGAGAGCTGTTTGGTAAGCCCCTTGGAAATTATGAGTATCTTGCCGGAAAAGAAGAATTACACGCCCGAACGGGTGGATGCAATTTTGCGCTCGCTCGAGTTGGACGACTATTTCGATTTGATCGAATCTGACCGCAAGGGCGAAAAGATGTATGTGATCACGCTGCATCCGAACGGGGTCGCGTATGAGCGGACAAGCCAGCAAATGAAGCGGAATATCGCCTTTAAAGTGGGGCTTTCGGTTCTGGGTGCGGTGGTAACGTTCGTCGTCGGTATCGTGCTTAAGAGTATTTTTTCGTAAAAATCGCAGTGCTATTTTGCATTGCGTTTTTTATTCGCGCGGAGGGCTGTAAACCGTTGACTTGTAAGCGCGATTTCATTATAATATTGTAAACATTTGTTTGTATTATCGGAAGAGGAAAATATGGCAGACTTTGAACTCGTATCGCCGTACAAGCCGACGGGAGACCAGCCGCAGGCGATCGAAAAATTGACGGAAGGCGTTTTGGACGGGATCCGGACGCAGGTTCTCGTGGGCGTTACCGGCAGCGGAAAAACGTTCACAATGGCAAACGTTATCAAAAACGTCGGGCGGCCGACGTTAGTCATTGCGCACAACAAGACGCTCGCGGCGCAGCTGTGCAACGAATTTCGGGAATTTTTTCCGCACAACCGCGTCGAATATTTCGTATCGTATTACGATTATTATCAGCCGGAGAGCTATATTCCCAGTACGGATACTTATATCGAAAAGGATATGTCGGTCAACGATGAGATCGATAAATTGCGCAATTCCGCCACGGCGTCGCTCGGGGAGAGGGAGGATACGCTGGTCGTAGCGAGCGTTTCCTGCATATACGGTCTCGGCGCGCCGGAAGAATATTTCGACCTTGCCGTTTCCATGCGGCCGGGAGACCAACTTTCGCGCGACGATCTGATACGGCGGTTGATCGAGCTGCAATACGAGCGCAAAGATATCGATTTTTCCCGTTCGTCCTTTCGGGTCAGGGGGGACATCGTGGAGATATTCCCTGCGGGCAATTCGGAGATCGCGATCCGCGTAGAATTTTTCGGGGACGAGATAGACCGCATCTGCGAGGAGGAGGTCGTCAGCGGAAAGGTTACGGCCGAGCTGAAACACGTTTGCATTTTTCCCGCGAGCCATTATGCGGTGGGGAGCGCGAAGATGGCTGCGGCTCTTTCGGCGATCGAGAGGGATCTTGACGATGAGGTCCGCGCCTTTCGGGAGGACGGAAAACTTCTGGAAGCGCAGAGATTGGAGCAGCGAACGCACTATGATTTAGAGATGATGCGCGAAGTAGGGTATTGCAGCGGCGTTGAAAACTACAGCCGTTATTTCGACGGAAGAAAACCGGGCGAGCCTTCGTTTACGCTGCTCGATTATTTCCCGAAAAATTTTCTCGTGTTCATAGACGAGAGCCATATGACCATTCCGCAGATCCGCGCGATGTATCACGGGGATCTTTCGAGAAAGAAAAACCTCGTGAACTACGGCTTTCGCATGCGTTCCGCCTACGACAATCGGCCGCTGACGTTTGAAGAATTCGACGCGCGCGTGCCGCAGATGATCTGCGTATCCGCAACGCCTGCCGAATATGAACTGAAAGAGGCCGGGCAGGTGGTCGAACAGATTATCCGCCCCACGGGATTGTTGGATCCGCAAGTCGAGATTCGGCCGATCAAAGGGCAGATCGACGACCTTCTCGGCGAAATTAAGAAAGTTACGGAGTCGGGTGGCAGGACGCTGATCACGACGCTGACCAAGCGCATGGCGGAAAATTTGACCGACTATCTGAAAGAAAACGGCGTTAAAGTGCGGTATATGCACAGCGATATCGATACCCTTGAAAGGATCGATATCGTCAACGGGCTCAGGAGCGGGGAATTTGATGTGCTGTGCGGCATCAATCTTCTGCGGGAAGGATTGGATATGCCGGAAGTCAAGCTGGTCGCCATCCTGGATGCGGACAAAGAGGGCTTTTTGCGGAGCGAGACTTCGCTGATTCAGACGATCGGCCGTGCTGCGCGCAATGCGGAGGGGCACGTGATCATGTATGCGGACGAGATAACCGGCAGCATGAAGAGGGCGATCGACGAGACCAACCGACGCCGTAAGGCGCAGGAAGAATACAACCGGGAACACGGCATCGTGCCGAAGACGATCGTGAAAGAGGTCAAGAGCACGATCAACATAACGAAAAAGAAATCGTCGGAAAGCGCGGATAAGATTCGTAAAGAGGACATTCCGGCGGAAATCGAAAAATTGAAAGCTTTGATGAAAGTCGCATCCAATCAACTGGATTTTGAACGGGCGATCGAGATTCGGGATACCATCAACCAATTGAAAATGCGGCTGCGCAAGGGCTGAGCGGGGAAAAATCGGAGAAATTAAAAGAGAGGACCGACAATCGGAATGAAGGAAGAGATATTCGTTAAAGGCGCAAAAGAGAACAATTTAAAAAATATCGACGTGCATGTGCCTCGCAATACGCTTACCGTGTTTACCGGCGTTTCGGGCAGCGGCAAATCAACGCTCGCGTTCGATACGATCTTTGCGGAAGGGCAGCGCAGGTATGTGGAGAGCCTTTCCTCTTATGCGCGGCAGTTCTTGGGGCAGATGGAAAAGCCGGACGTCGAATCGATCGACGGGCTTTCGCCGGCGATTTCCATCGATCAGAAGACGACGTCGCACAACCCTCGTTCAACGGTGGGGACGGTTACGGAAATCTATGATTATATGCGCCTTCTGTTTGCGCGCGTAGGGATTCCGCACTGTCCGCAGTGCGGAAGAGAGATTCGGCGTCAGACGGTGGATGAAATCGCAGATCGGGTTTTGGCAATGCCGGAAGGAAGCAAGATCCTTGTCAACGCCCCCGTCGTGCGCGGCAGAAAAGGGGAATACACAAAAAATTTTGAGGCGTTTCGCAAGAGCGGATACGGCCGCGTCAAAGTAGACGGCATCGTATACGATCTGCAGGAAGAGATCAGGCTGGATAAAAACATAAAGCACAATATAAGCGTCGTGGTCGACCGCCTCGTCGTAAAGGAGGGGATACAAAAGCGCCTTACGGACAGCTTGGAAGCCGCTTTAAAATTGGCGGACGGGCTGGTCGTGATCGATTGCGAAGGCAAGGAAGATCTGTATTCGGTAAAATACGCCTGTCCGGATTGCGGCATCAGCATCGAAGAGATCGAGCCGCGCCTGTTTTCCTTCAATACGCCGTACGGTGCCTGTCCGGAATGCAGCGGACTTGGCTTTAAACAGGTCGTAGACGAAGCATTGATCTGCCCGGATAAAAGTAAGTCTTTGCGCGAAGGGGCTATTTCGGTCGGCGGCTGGTATTTGGAAAGCAAGCAGACGAACAATATGTATGTCGAGGCAGTCGCCAAGCATTACGGCATCGATATGGATAAACCCGTAAAAGATCTGCCGAAAGAACAGTACGATATTTTGATGTATGGTTCCAAAGGGGAAAAGATCCCTATGCGCTATGATGCCTATAATTTTCACGGAACGTACGACGTGGCATGGGAAGGCTTTGTGAATTCGCTTTCACGGCGATATGCGAATACGGAAAGCGATGGGGTAAAGGCGGAGATCGAACGGTATATCACGCAGATGCCCTGCCCGGCTTGCGGCGGAAAGAGGCTGAAAAAAGAGGCTCTGAGCGTATATGTCGGAGGTAAAAATATAGCAGAGCTGTGCGATTTGTCCGTTTCCGATCTGTATGCGTTTTTTGACGGACTGCGCCTGACGGATACGGAACACTTGATTGCGGACGTCATTTTAAAAGAGATCAAGGCGCGCCTCGATTTTTTGCGGAACGTAGGGCTTTCGTATTTGAACCTTTCGAGGAGCGCGGGAACGCTTTCGGGCGGAGAATCGCAGCGCATACGCCTCGCCACACAGATCGGAAGCGGATTGACGGGTGTTTTATATATCCTCGACGAGCCGAGCATCGGACTGCATCAAAGGGATAACGAAAAATTATTGCATACGCTGGAAAATCTGCGCGATCTCGGGAATACGCTGATCGTCGTCGAGCATGACGAAGATACGATGCGCGCAGCCGATTATATTGTCGATATTGGTCCGCGCGCGGGCGTGCACGGCGGCGAAGTGGTCGCTTGCGGAAGCGTGCAGGATATTATGGCGGCGCCGAATTCGCTGACGGGCGATTATCTTTCGGGCAGAAGAAAAATCGAAGTTCCGCCCGTGCGAGTCGCTCCGGACGGGCGGTGGTTTCAAGTAAAGGGATGCAGGCAAAACAATCTGAAGAATATTGACGTGAGCATTCCGGTGGGATTGATAACGGCGGTTACGGGCGTTTCCGGTTCAGGAAAAAGTTCTCTTGTCAACGAAATCATTTATCCGTTTATGGCGAACGGCCTGAACGGGGCGCATTTGGTTCCCGGAAAGTGCGACGGATGCGAAGGGCTCGGATATTTCGACAAAGTGATCGCCATCGATCAGTCGCCAATCGGCAGAACGCCGCGCAGCAATCCGGCCACATATACGGGTGTGTTTACAATGATACGCGAGTTGTTTGCCGCAACTCCCGATGCGCGCGAGAGGGGATACAAAGCGGGGAGATTTTCTTTTAACGTTTCCGGCGGGCGCTGCGAACACTGCTACGGGGACGGGATCATAAAGATTGAAATGCACTTTCTGCCCGATATTTTTGTGCCCTGCGAAGTGTGCGGCGGAAAACGCTATAATCGTGAAACGCTGGAGGTGCGCTATAAAGGGAAGAATATCTTTGAAGTTTTGGACATGACCATCGAGGAGGCCTGCGAATTTTTCAAACCGGTTCCGAGCGTATACAATAAGCTGAAAACGATCAATGACGTGGGGCTCGGATACATCAAATTGGGGCAGAGCGCAACGACTCTTTCCGGCGGTGAGGCACAGCGAGTGAAATTGGCGACGGAACTTTCCAAGCGCTCGACGGGTAAGACCTGTTATATCCTCGATGA
>CALVXE010000076.1 GCA_944368795.1 uncultured Clostridia bacterium
TTGTCATTCAGTTTTACGTTCATGTCGGCCTCCTTACAGCACTTCGGGAGCGAGGGAAATGATACGCATATAGTCCTTATCCCTCAGTTCTCTGGCGATGGGCCCGAAAATACGGGTACCGCGCGGCTGTTTCTGGTTATCGATTATTACTGCGGCGTTATCGTCGAAGCGGATATACGTTCCGTCTGCACGGCGGATGCCCTTGCTCGTGCGGACGATGACCGCCTTAACGACTTCGCCTTTTTTGACGGCGCCGCCCGGAGCCGCGGTTTTGACGCTCGCGATGATCACGTCGCCGATGTTGCCGCTTTTTCGGAACGAACCGCCCAAAACCTTTATGCACATGAGCTCTTTCGCGCCCGAGTTGTCGGCCGCTTTAAGCCTTGTCTGTGGTTGTATCATATGGCTCTTCTCTCCTTATTCAATTACTTCGCCTTTTCGACGATCTCGGCAACGCGCCAGCACTTGTCTTTGCTGAGTTTCCTCGTTTCGACGATCCTCACCTTGTCGCCGACGACGCAGTCGTTCGCTTCGTCGTGCGCTTTGACCTTTTTGGTCTTGGTGATGGTCTTTTTATAGAGGGGGTGTTTGCTCTTGTCGACGATCGCGACGACTACGGTTTTATCCATTTTGTCGGATACGACCAGCCCGACCCTTTCTTTTCTGAGATTTCTTTCCATATTTCGTACCCTTCCTTACGCCTTTGCCTTGAGTTCCCGTTCGCGGATGACCGTGTTGACGCGCGCGATATCCTTTTTGCAGGCCGCGATCGTCATCGGATTTTCCAGCTGACCCGACGCATGACGAAAACGGAGGTTAAACAATTCGGTTTTCAGTTCGCCGAGCTTATTTTTGAGCTCTTCGTCCGTCATATTGTGAAGTTCTTTCCCTTTCATCAACCTTCACCGCCTTCTGAAATTTTTTCGCCGCCTTCGGGCATTTCGCCCGTTACGGGATTCGCCTGCCCTTTGACCATGAATTTGGTCTTGATGGGCAGCTTGTGGCCCGCCAGACGCATCGCTTCGCGCGCGATGTCTTCGGGAACGCCTGCCATTTCGAACATGACGCGGCCGGGTTTTACGATCGCGACCCAGTATTCGACCGCACCTTTACCGGAACCCATACGGGATTCGGCGGGGTGCCTCGTGATAGGCTTGTGCGGGAAAATGTCGATCCAAACCTGTCCGCCGCGCTTGATGAACCTTGTCATCGCGATACGGGCGGCTTCGATTTGGCGAGAAGTGATCCTCGCGCCCTCGACCGCTACAAGCCCGTATTCGCCGTAAGCGACTTTATTGCCTTTATGCGCCTGGCCTTTGATGTTGCCGCGGTGCTGTCTTCTTCTCTTGACTCTCTTCGGAATTAACATTACTGTTCGCCTCCTTCACGCGCCTTCGCCTTGAGGATCTCGCCTTTATAGATCCATACTTTGACGCCGATCATGCCGAACGTGGTATGCGCTTCGGCGAAGCCGTAATCGATGTCTGCGCGGAGCGTCTGCAGAGGGATCGAGCCCTCGTGATACTGTTCGCAACGCGCGATCTCGGCGCCGTCGAGACGGCCGGAAACCATCATTTTGACGCCCTTCGCCCCCGAACGCATGGTGCGGCCGATGGCCTGCTTCATGGCGCGGCGGAAGCTCATGCGCTTTTCAAGCTGCTGCGCAACGCTTTCTGCCACGAGCTGCGCGTCGGAATCGGGTTTGCGCACTTCGGTTACGTTGATGACGATATTTTTGCCGCTCGTAAGCTTCGCGAGATCTTTTTTGATGACCTCGATCTCCGAGCCGGCTTTGCCGATCAGAACGCCGGGTTTGCCCGTATATACGGTTACCACCACCCTGTTGGCGGCGCGTTCGATCGCGATCCTGCTGATCGCCGCGGCGTAATATTTATCTTTGATGAATTTGCGGATGTCGTAATCTTCTTTCAGGTTTTTACCGAAATCCTTTTTGTCGGCATACCACTGGGTGTCCCAGCCTTTGATTACGCCCACTCTCAAACCGTGCGGATTAACTTTCTGTCCCATTGCGATTACTCCTTACTTACTCTGTACATCGAGGATGACCGTGATGTGGCTGGTCCTCTTGAGAATGGCGTGCGCCCTGCCCTTGGAAACGGGGTTCATCCGCTTCAGCGAAGGACCTTGGTCGGCATACGCTTCGGCGACGACGAGGTCGCCCCTGTCCATGCCGAAGTTGTGTTCCGCGTTCGCCGCCGCGGAAAGGAGCACCTTGCGGACGGGTTCCGCCGAAATGATCGTTGCATATTCGAGTATCGCTGCCGCTTCGTTTACGCTTTTGCCGCGGATGAGCGCGAGCGCCCTGCGGACTTTGTACGGCGACATGCGGATATGTCTCGCGGTCGCATAAGGACGTCTGTCTTTATTTTCCGCGATCCTCTTTGTCTTTTCACGGGTATTTTTAGCCATTTAAACGCGCCCTCCTTTACTTCTTGCCGGTGGTCTTACCGCCGGAATGACCTTTGAAAGTTCTGGTGGGAGCAAACTCGCCGAGCTTGCAGCCTACCATATCTTCCGTGATATATACGGGGACGTGCTTTCTTCCGTCGTGCACGGCAATCGTATGCCCTACCATCTGGGGGAAGATCGTCGACGCTCTCGACCACGTTTTCAAAACCTTTTTATCGTTTGCCGCGTTGAGCTCTTCGACTCTTTTGAGGAGCCTCGCTTCAACGTAGGGGCCTTTCTTTACGCTTCTGCTCATTTAAGTGATCCTCCCTTAATTGATGCGCTTGAGAATGAACTTGTTGGTAACATTCTTCTTCTTTCTCGTCTTATAGCCGAGGGCAGGTTTGCCCCAAGGCGTCATAGGACCGGCATGGCCGACAGGGCTCTTGCCCTCGCCGCCGCCGTGCGGGTGATCGTTCGGGTTCATGACGGAGCCGCGCACCGTGGGACGGATGCCCATGTGGCGCGTTTTGCCCGCTTTGCCGACGCGGATGATCTCATGCTCGACGTTTCCGACCTGGCCGATCGTTGCGCGGCAGGTTACGGGAACGAGACGCATTTCGCCGCTGGGCATTTTGAGCGTTGCGTAAGCGCCCTCTTTCGCCATGAGCTGCGCGGAGATTCCCGCCGCGCGCGCGATCTGGCCGCCCCTGCCCGGCTTGAGTTCGATGTTGTGTACCATCGTACCGACGGGGATGTTTTCGAAAGGAAGGCTGTTGCCTGCCTTGATATCGGCATTCGCGCCGCTCATGACCGTATCGCCCACGTTCAGGCCCACGGGCGCGAGGATATATCTCTTTTCGCCGTCGGCATAAACGAGCAGCGCGATATTGGCACTGCGGTTGGGGTCATACTGGATGCTTTTGACCTTTGCGGGAATATCGTCTTTATTTCTCTTGAAATCGATGATGCGGTATTTTCTTCTGTTGCCGCCGCCGATATGGCGCACGGTGATCTTGCCCGCATTGTTGCGGCCGCCGCTCTTGCGCATATCTTCGACGAGGCTTCTTTCCGGCTTGGTTTCCGTGATCTCTTCGTAGGTATGCACCGTCATGAAACGGCGAGACGCGGATGTCGGTTTATATCTCTTGATTGCCATTTTCCAAATTCCTCCGATAAACTCAGGTTACGACAGCGAGCTGAAATACTCGATCGGCTTGCTGTCCGCTTTCAGCTGAACGACGGCTTTTTTATAGGAAGAAGTGAGGCCTTCGTTCCTGCCCATTCTCTTTAATTTGCCGCGCACGTTGGACGTGTTTACGCTTTCCACTTCGACCCCGAAGAGCTTTTCGACGGCAAGTTTGATCTCCGTCTTGTTCGCTCCTTTCGCCACCTTGAAGGTATATCTTTTCGACGAGATGCCGTCGTATCCTTTTTCGGTGAGGATGGGCTTAATGATAATGTCTTCCGCTCTCATTACGCTCCGTAGACCTCCTGTATTTTCTCTACCGCGCCCTTCGTGAATACCACTTTGCTGTTGGCGACCACTTCGTATGTGCTGATCTGCGCAACGGGAAGAGTGCTGAGTTTCTGAATATTCCTGCTCGCGAGGATCACGTTGACGTCGTCGTTATCCATAACGAGTACCGTACGTTTATCGAGCTTGAGCGCCGCGAGAAATTTTGCCATTTCCTTCGTTTTGGGAGCGGAGAGTTCAAGCTTGTCTACCACGATGAATTCGCCGTCGGCCACTTTTTTGGAGAGAGCCGAAAACAGCGCGCCCCTCTTCGCCTCGACGTTCATCTTTTTGGAGAAATCCCTGCTCTTCGGCGCAAACACGACGCCGCCCTTCGTCCACTGCGGCGCGCGAATGGAACCCTGACGGGCACGGCCCGTTCCTTTCTGACGCCAGGGCTTCGCCCCGCCGCCGCGCACTTCCGTTCTGGTAAGCGTGCTCTTGGTTCCCTGCCGTTCGTTCGCCAAGCGCGTAACTACCGCCTGATGAATGAGGGGTTCGTTGTATTCCGCGTTGAAGATCTTATCGGAGAGCTGCATTTCGCCCGCTTCCGATCCGTCCATTTTATATACTTTTACGGTAGGCATATCTTCTTATCTCCTTATTTCGCTTTGACGCTGTCGCTCACGGCGACGATGCTGCCCTTCGGGCCGGGGATCGCGCCCTTGATGAGAAGAGCGTTTCTCGCCGCGTCTACCTTGACGATTTCAAGGTTCTGCACGGTTACCCGTTTATGACCGTACTGTCCGGGCATATGTTTCTGTTTGAAGACCCTGCTCGGCGTGGAGTTCGCGCCCATGGAACCGACTTCCCTGTGTACGGGGCCGACGCCGTGCGTCTCTTTGAGGCGGCGCTGATTCCAACGCTTGATGACGCCCGAATATCCGTGGCCTTTGCTGGTGCCGACAACGTCGACCTTTTCGCCCTCTTTGAACTGTTCGACCGTTACGTCTTTGCCTACCTCGTATGAGGAAAGGTCCGCGAGGCGGAATTCTTTGAGGACTTTCTGCGGCTTTACGCCCGCCTTCTTGAACTGGCCGAGTTCGGGTTTGTTGACCCTCTTTTCGGTCGTTTCGTCAAAACCAAGTTTCAAAGCGGCGTAGCCGTCTTTTTCCACGGTTTTGATCTGCACCACGGGGCAAGGGCCCGCTTCCACCACCGTTACCGGGATCACTTTCCCTTCCGGCGTGAAGATCTGCGTCATGCCGACTTTGCGGCCGATGATTGCTTTATTCATTGATAAAGTTCACTCCTTAAAATGTATTTGCGAATACCTTGACGGAACAAAGTATTACTCAGCTATATTAATAATAATGAAATACAGAACCGATTACAGCTTGATCTTGATATCCACGCCTGCGGGCAGGTGCACGCTGTCCAACAGCTTCGCGTTGGGGCTGTAGATATCGATGATCCTCTTGTGCGTACGGATCTCGAACTGTTCGCGGCTGTCTTTGTCTTTATGCGGCGAACGGAGAATTGTAACGATCTCCTTTTCCGTAGGCAGAGGGATGGGGCCGCTGATCTTCGCGCCCGACTTCTGCATCGCGTCGACAATGCGCTGCGCCGCCAAGTCTACGAGTTCGTGGTCGTAAGCGGCAAGTTTGATTCTGATTTTCTGGGATGCCATTGTTGATTCCTCCGATTTTTATACTAACTTTCTGTCAACGTAGCCGTGTGTGTCGAAGTATTACAGAAAAATAAACGCCATTCGATATAGAATATTGAATGGCTGTACTCCGGTTAGTCGCAGGGGTCAAGCCCCCACATTTGTCGGCATAAATTATCTTCGCTGAGGGCGCAATTGTGCTGTATTTATCCTCGCGCCCAAAGCGTTTGAAGTAACTTTATACCTCAACCCTATTACACAGCTTAAATAGAATACCATATCCGTCAAGATATGTCAAATAAAATTAAGCATTTTTTTTATTTTTTTCGAATATCCTTCCTTTTTATGGTTTTGTAAAATTAATTCGCTTTCCTTATTACAGAGATACGGTTTTTGGACTTGTTTTTTTATTACAATTGTTTACAAATACGGAGAAAATAGAAAGAAATTTTATTA
The DNA here is from genome assembly GCA_944368795.1 of uncultured Clostridia bacterium. Classification (GTDB taxonomy): domain Bacteria; phylum Bacillota; class Clostridia; order Christensenellales; family Borkfalkiaceae; genus Borkfalkia. Next base: position 5,991 of record CALVXE010000076.1, read on the forward strand.
CATGCGCGTGTTATCATATCGGTAGTATCAATTGAAAGGAGTATTTTGTATGCAGACAAAAAGCAGACACATCACCCTGCTCGCCGCGGCACTCGCCATAGCGCTGCTGCTGACGGGCATCCTCACACTGCTGCGCGGCGTTCCTCTGTTCCGCGCGGAAGCCGATGACGTACAGAGCGAAGGAACAACCGTTTATGCGGACTGGAAATTCAGCGAAGATAATGCCTCCGGGTCGCTCGAGGATAATTCGCTCGTGATCGAAGACGCGAGCGGGAACAGAAACGATCTGGAAATCGTTGCCTCTAAAAACGGAGCAAAAGCTTCCGATTTCCTTGCGTTTGAAGACATTTCGATGACCGGCGACGCGCAGAGCATGAAATTTTCCGGGATCAAAGAAGATGATCAAACGCAGCTCGATACCCTTTCGGGCACGGAACGTGAAAATTATATCCTCAACGATCTTGAATACGCGTACCTGCGCACGATCAACGAGGCTCCGATCAATACCGAGACATTTATGGACGGTTATACGATCGAGCTCGTGTTCATGATGCCCGTCGATTACGACGCTTCGGACGCATGGATGAATATCCTGGCGCGCGAAGGTTCGGGAGCTAAACTCGGAAGCGGCCAATGGGACTATGAAGGACATCACGGGACCATGCAGATCAACATTTCCAACTGCAAAGAGATCCAATACATGACACAAAACGGAACGAATACCAAGTTCAACAGCACGCTGTGGGGCCTTTCGATGGACAACGGCGGCGCCTGGTACCATATCGCCATCACCTGCGACGCCG
>CALVXE010000077.1 GCA_944368795.1 uncultured Clostridia bacterium
TATGTTTTTATGATTTTTTGATCTATGATAAGGCCGATGGGGGAAGAAAAAATGTTAGTGGTTGGTTGGTTGTTTTTCCTGTTTCCGAAATTTTTGTGATGTTTTTCGGGGGGGGGGGCGGGTATATCGCGACGACATATCTCGATAATATCCCGAATTTTGGAAATAAATTGAAAAGCGTAGGATCGACGGCTTGAAGAACGAAATTGTCGAAAGAAAAAAGCAGGGACGTTATTCTTTTATGAAGCCGTGGTATTTCGCCGAGGCTTTTCTATAAAATCGTAAAAAAAGGGGGGATAGCTGTTTGGCGGTGTTTTCAGTTGACGAAGGAAATGAAAAGTATTATAATCGAAAAAAATGCGGGCAAGACGATGCCCGGCATATCGGAGGGTTATGTCTATGAAAGTTTTGCTTGTCAACGGCAGTCCGCGCGCGCACGGCTGCACTTATACCGCCCTGTGCGAAGTCGCGAAAGCGTTGGAGGAAGAGGGCGTCGAGACGGAAATTTTCCAGACGGGCGCTAAACCCGTGCAGGACTGCATCGCCTGCCGCAAGTGCAGGGAAACGGGCAAGTGCGTCTTTCACGACGCGGCAAACGAACTCGCCGAAAAGGCGAAAACAGCCGACGGCTTCGTGTTCGGTTCGCCCGTCTATTACGCGCACCCCGCTGGACAGGTTCAGTCGCTTCTCGACCGCGCTTTCTAGTCGGGCGGAGCGGCGTTCGCGCATAAGCCGGGGGCGGCGGTCGTTTCGGCGCGCAGGGGCGGGACGGCGGCTTCGTTCGACGTGCTGAACAAATATTTCACCATCTGCCAAATGCCGATCGTTTCCTCCACCTATTGGAACATGGTTTACGGCAACACGCCCGAGGAGGTCAGACAGGATTTGGAGGGGATGCAGACGATGCGCAACCTCGGCAGGAACATGGCATACCTTTTAAAGTGCATGCAGGCGGGGAGGGAAAAGGGAATCGAGCCGCCTGCCGCGGAGACGGGGGCACGTACAAACTTTATTCGATAAACAGAGAAGCGGTTTGCAGAGCAGACCGCTTTTTGTATAATGCCGTCTCCGTCGATAGCCGCCGGGGACGGCGAAGAGGCTGCGAGGTGCGGATTGCCCTTCCGTGCAACTCGGGCCGGAAAAGGGGAAGTGCCGGCGTGCCGCGGGCCGAAAAAAAGGACCTCCGCGGCGAGGCGGAAGCCTTTTTGAAAATTTTACGTAAATATCATACGGAACGGGTGCAGGTCGTGGTATAATATGGATATGAAACCGTTGGCGGCAGAGCGCGCCCGAACTTCGCGGGCGCTGAAATTTTGGATATTCGCGCTTTTCGCGGCGCTCGTGTTTCTTTTGGCAAAGATCCCCTTGGTTGCCGAATATGTTTTTGCGCGCGGCATTACGCGGGGATTGAGTTGGTTTATAAACGGGATCACGAATTTTCTGCCCTTTTCGCTGTACGAATGCGCGGCGGTTCTGCTCGTGCTCGGGGCGGCGGCGCTGTTGGCGGGCTCCGTATACCTGCTTTCAAAAAAGCGCTTCGCCCGTTTCAGGACGTGGATGTATCGCACGGGGCTGGCGTTGCTTGCCGTGCTGCTGGCGTTCGGCGTGCTCTATTCGCCGCTGTATTCCCGCGGATCCGCCTTTACGGCGCTGGGGCTTTCCGAAACGGAACTGACGGAAGAAAAGATCGTTGCCGCGGCGGAATATTACGTGGACCGGCTGAACACTCTTGCCTCCCGTGCGGACAGGGATGAAGAGGGAAACATTCTTCCGACGAAGACGTTCGGCGAATTGGCGCGGGAAGTCAATTCGGAATTCCGCAGCTTCAAAGGAGGGTATTTTGCCTCGTTCGAGGTGCGGCCGAAAGCGGTCGCGCTGTCCGTTCCCATGAGCTATTTGGGCATAACGGGCATCTATTTTCCGTTTTTTGCGGAGGCAAACGTAAACGTGAATATTCCGGCCTATGAACTGCCCTTTACGATGGCGCACGAGATCGCGCACGCAAAGGGCGTTTCGAGCGAAAGCGAGGCGAACCTTACCGCATATGTGCTGTGCATATGCGCGGACGACGCGTATTTGAATTACAGCGGACTGATGCGCGCCGTTTCCAATTTGCTGAACGCTTTGCCGGACGAAGAGTACGAACGCCTGCGCGGCCGGCTGTATCCCGAAGTTTTGCAAGAATACCGCAACGCGAACGAGCATTACGCAAAATACGAGGGCGCGATCGATACCATCTCAACCTTTTTCAACGATTTGTTTTTGAAGTCCAACGGCATCGCGAGCGGAACGCGCAATTACGGAGAGACGACGCAGGGGCTCGTGGCGCTGTACGAACGGTTGGCGGGATGATCAGTCGTCGATGTTATCGGGGAGGAGCACGTCTTTGGTGTCCGATTTTACGTCGTCGGTGGGGCTTTTGCCGAACTCGGCGCGGTAATTGCGAAGGAAGGTGGGGTAGCTTTTATAGCCGAGCAGTTCGGCTACGCGCAGCACCGGATAGCCGCGCTGCAGATATTCGCGCGCTTCGTACATCTTTTTCAGCCGGGCGTAACCCATGATGCCGATATTCATCGTTTTGGCAAAGATATGATTCAGATACGACTGCGACACGAAGAGCTGTTCGGCGATCTGTTCGACCGAAAGCGGCTTATCCAAGTTGCGGCAGATGTAATCGACCGCCTTTTTTACGAGGGGCGGGATGTCTGACCGGCGGACGCTTTCGATCTCGTTCTGGCTGTGCGTCAAAATCACCAAAAGTTCGGTGAGGAATGAGAGGAGGAGGGCGTACAGCGATTTGTCCTGATAGGTATCCGCATAGCGGTCGAACTTTAAGAAAAGTTCGCGGACCGAATCGTCCGCCTTCAGCTGCAGGTTGTCGGGCGCGTGCACGGCCGCGGGAAGAAGTTCGGGGGCAAAGTTGATGACGCAGCGCTCGTAATCGCGCTGCGGCGGGACCTGCAGGACGTGATATCTCCCGGGAGGGATGAGAAAGACCGCGTCGTTTGAAAATTCGTAGGCGGTATTTTCGATTAAAAATGTGCCCGATCCGTTCATGACGAACAGGATCTCGTACGACGTGTGGCAATGGTTGGTGAAATTGCCGCGGTTGACGCTTTCCGTTCGTTGGTGCATAAAACCGATCTGGTTGTATTTGAAGGTATTGAACATATCCTTATTATACAATGAAAAAGCACAAAATGCAACACGATTGGGCACATATTGGTATTGCATTTTGTGAAAAAAATTGTATAATATATATGTATATTTTTATGCACTTGCAGCGGACGGGGGAAAACGGCATGGAGCGATTGCAAATCGCCGCACAGACGTATACCGTGCGGGAATATACCAAAACCGAGGCGGGTATCGCTTCGTCTTTGGAAAAGATCGCGAAAATCGGGTACGATTCGGTGCAGGTATCCGGATTCGGACCGTGCAGGGCGGAATTTCTGCGCGACGAATTGCTGAAAAACGGATTGCGGGCGGTGGCGTCGCATACGCCGTACGAGCGGATCGTCGGCGATACCGAAAAGGTGATTTCCGAGCATAAAATCGCGGGGATACCCGTCGTCGGGCTCGGCTACAGGAAACTTGCTGCGGTTGCACAGACCGAACAATTTTTGCGTGAGCTTTTGCCCGCTGCGCGGAAGATCCGCGACGCGGGCTTGCGTTTTGCTTACCACAACCATCAGTGGGAATTTGTGCGCATGGAAAACGGAGAAACGGCGATGCGCTATCTGTTGGAGCATACCAAGCCGGAGGAGTTCGGACTGATCGCCGACCTGTATTGGCTGCAGTATGCGGGCGTTTCTCCCGAACGGTTCCTGCGCGAGAACGGGGAGAGGATCCCGCTCGTGCATTTTAAGGACATGCGGGTGGATCCCGCAAGCGGCGAGCCGCGGTTTGCGGAAATCTTTGAAGGGAATATGGATTATTCTTCGTACGCGCGGACGGCGGCGGAGGCGGGCATACCGTGCGCGGCCGTGGAACAGGACGAGTGTTACGGCGTTTCCCCCTTTGAGGCGCTGCGCATAAGCAGAGAAAATATTCGCAAAAAGCTGCATCTTTGAGGAGACAGAATGAAAATACAACTGAGCGCGTTTGCCGACGAGGCTTCGGCAGACTTCAAAAAACAGATCGCGGCGCTGCAAAGAGAGCGCATTCCGTACATCGAACTGCGCGGATTGGACGGCAGGAATGTGGCCGACCTGGACGAAAAAGAGGCGGAAAAGTACCGCCGCATGCTCGATGAGGGCGGGATAGCGGTATGGTCGATCGGGTCGCCTTTGGGGAAGATCGGCATAAAAGACGACTTTTCGGAGCACTTGCGAAAGGCGGAAAACGTATTCCGTTTGGCGGAAATATTCGGAACGCGGCGCGTCCGCGTATTTTCCTTTTACACCGATAACCCCGAACGGGACGAGGAAGAGGTGTTTGCGCGGATGCGCGCCATGCAGGAGCTCGCCGAGCGCTGCGGCGTCGTTCTCTGCCATGAAAACGAGAAGGAAATTTACGGAGACCTGCCTGCACGAAACGCAAAACTTTTGGAAAAAGTTCCGGGGCTTCGGTATGTGTTCGACCCTGCGAATTACGTGCAGTGCGGCGCCGATATCGAAGAGGCGCTGGCGCTGTTGGAAGACAAGACCGACTACTATCACATAAAAGACGCGCTGTACGATACGGCAGAAGTCGTGCCGGCGGGCGAAGGGGACGGGCGGCTGCGCCGCGTCGTTGCCGGGATCCGCAAAGATACGGTCCTGACGCTCGAGCCGCACTTGGCCGTGTTTGAAGGATATGCGCAGATCGATCGAACGCAATTGAAAAACAAGTATGCCTATTCTTCGTCGGAAGAGGCGTTTTCCGCGGCGGCGGCCGCGCTTCGGGGGATTCTGAGAGAAAATTCGTTTGCGGAGGAAAACGGGATATGGAAAAAGTAAAATTCGGCATCATCGGCGTAGGTAATATGGGATCCGGGCACCTGTCTTCTTTTATGAAGGGAAAGGTCGAAAACGGGATCTGCACCGCGATCGCCGACCTAGACGAGAAAAAACTTGCTGCGGCGAAGGAGAACAATCCCGGCACATATGCCTGTTACGCTTCCGGAGAGGAATTGATCGAGAATGCGAACGTCGACGCGGTGATCATTGCCGTGCCGCACTACTTCCATCCGCCGCTGGCGATCGCCGCGTTGAAGAAGGGGCTGCACGTCGTCTGCGAAAAACCCGCCGGGGTGTATACCAAACAGGTGAGGGAAATGAATGCCGTCGCCGAAAAGAGCGGGAAATTGTTTACGCTGATGTACAATCAGAGGACAAATCCTCTGTATAAAAAGATGCATGCCCTCGTAAAGGACGGAGAGATCGGGGAGATCCGCCGCGTGAATTGGATCATAACCAACTGGTTTCGGACACAGTTCTATTACGATTCCGGCTCCTGGCGCGCGACCTGGAGAGGAGAGGGCGGCGGCGTGCTGATGAACCAATGCCCGCACCAGCTCGACCTTTTGCAGTGGATCTGCGGCATGATGCCCTCGAAGGTGCGCGCGTTCTGCCATTTCGGCAAATGGCACGACATCGAGACGGAGGACGACGTAACCGCCTACCTCGAATTCCCCAACGGAGCGACGGGGGCGTTCATAACGACTACGGCCGACGCGCCCGGAACCAACCGTTTTGAGATTTTGGGCTCGCGCGGAAAGATCGTGTGCGAAAAGGACGAACTCTGCGTGTATCGGCTCAAAAAGGATCTGCAGGAGTTTTTGAAGACGGAACCGAACGCCTTTGCGGAACCCGAATATGAGTTTGAAAAAATTCCGCAGAGCGGGGATAACCCGCAGCATGTGGGGATCCTGAACAATTTCGCGAACGCCGTGCTGGGGCTGGAGCCGCTGTACGTCGACGGGCGAGAGGGGATCCGCTGTGTGGAACTCATCGATTCGATGCTCCTTTCGGCTTGGCTCGACAGGGCGGTCGATCTTCCGTTCGACGACGATCTTTATTATTCCGAACTCAAAAAACACATCGACGTGTCGCGCGAAAAAGGTACGCAGGATATCTTGATCGACAATTCCATGTCCTTCGGCGGGACGAAATAGAGAGGAGGAAGGACGGATGCGCGTCGTAACGCTGGGTGAGATCATGCTGCGGCTGACGCCGCCGGGCGTACTGCGCTTGGGGCAGGCGGAAAGTTTCGAGGTGCAGTACGGAGGAGCCGAAGCAAACGTGGCGGTGGCTCTCGCAAATTTCGGCGAGGAAACTTCCTTTGTAAGCGCGGTTCCCGCAAATGCCGTCGGACAGGCGGCGATCGATTCTCTGCGGCGCCGCGGGGTCGATACCCGTTTTGTACTGCGCGGCGGGAGCCGATTGGGCATTTATTTTCTGGAACGCGGCGTTTCGCAGCGGGCGGGCGGAGTGGTATATGACCGCGCCGATTCCGCATTTGCCTGTTCGGAGGCTTCTCAATACGATTGGGAGACAATTTTTCGGGGCGCCGACTGGCTGCATTTTACGGGGATCACGCCCGCGCTCGGGGAGAGAGCCGAGGAAGTCGTGCGGCAGGCGTGCGCCGCGGCGAAAAAGGCGGGCGCAACGATATCGTGCGATTTGAATTTCCGAAACAAACTTTGGGATAAAGAGAGGGCCGGCGCCGTAATGGGCGAGCTTCTCAGCTTTGCCGACGTGTGCATAGCCAATGAGCATCAGGTCGCCGAGTTGTTCGGCGCGAAGGAGGAAGACGCCGCCGCGTATCTGGCGGACCGATATC
>CALVXE010000078.1 GCA_944368795.1 uncultured Clostridia bacterium
GCCTGGGCGGACAGATCGCGACTTCCCCGCGCCTGGAAAACTTCCCTTCCATCAAGGAGATCAGCGGCGAGGCGTTCGCGGACAATCTGTTCGAACAGATCTCCGCGCTCGGCGCCGAAGTGGAGATCGAACGGGCCGTACGCATCGAAAAACTTGCGGAAAAGAACTTTTCCGTCAAGACGGAATACAGCGAATATGCGGCGAAGAGCGTGATCATCGCCGCGGGAGTGAAGCACAAGCACCTCAAAACCAAACACGACCGCGAAGATCTGGTGGGCAAAGGCGTTTACTACTGCGCCGTGTGCGACGGGCCTTTTTATAAGGGAAAAGAGGTCGCCGTGATCGGCGACGCGAACACTGCCCTGCAATACGCGCTGCTGCTTTCCGGCTACTGCAAGAAGGTGTATGTTTACACCCTGTTCGACAAATTTTTCGGGGACGCGAGCCTCGTGCAGGCGCTGCGCGCCAAGGAAAACATCGAGGTGCGACCCAACACGAACGTGGTCGATTTTATCGGCGAAGAGGAGCTGACGGGCATCGAATACACCGACAAGGACGGCAGCCTCTGCCGCCAGGAGATCCCCGCGGTGTTCGTGGCGATCGGACAGGAACCGGACAACGCGGCGTTCGCCAACGTTGCGGATCTGGACGAAAACGGCTATATTCTGGCGGACGAGAGCTGCAAGACAAAGACGGCCGGCGTTTTTGTGGCGGGCGACTGCCGCACGAAGGCGGTGCGGCAGGTTTCTACCGCCGTTTCCGACGGGGCGATCGCGGCGACGAACGCTTCGCTGTATCTGGAAAGTTAAAACTGAAATTTTGCCGATTTTCGGCAATGCACTGCCCCGCGGCGTGCCGCGGGGCCTTTCTATAACAATTTTAATGCTGTTCCGGTTAAGACAGATGTACAAGAATAATCACAACAAGACAGAAAATAGGAATTACGGAGGGCCCGCAAAAGAGCACCCATAGAATATAATCAAAACAAAATTTCCCCAACGGGTTGAATATCGCTATCAGCGCAATTAAAGCGGCGTAAAATACCATCAAAATGACCGTAGGATAAACAATGCGCTGTTTTGAGGTAAACTCTTCTTTATCATTCAGTTGAAAATACATAAGAAAAACCGTAAACAAAAAGCAAATAAGCCCACATACTATATTGAGCCAATTCTGCCTCAATAAAAAATAAAAACAAAACGAACAGGCTGTCAACAAAACGCCCAGAATTATCATTATAATTTGTTTTTTTGTAAACCCACTCTCTTCCATATATTAGACCTAAACAATAAAATTCCTATTCTCTATGGGAAGAGAGGGCTAAGAGCCTAGTTATCTCCCCTCTCTTTGGTGCCATTATAGCACATGCTTTTGTCCTTTGCAATACTCTTTGCAATTTTTACTCGGGTGAAAAGAGGGCTGGGGGGGGGGTACGGACAAAAACGAATTGCGGCGGAAGCTCGAACGGAGTGAGTTCGGCGTATTAGAGCATATCCTAATAAACATCCACGTGCGTAGCACGTGGTTTTTATTTTTCGGGCATATTTCCTCCCCACCGCGACTATCGCGGGGTTTTTGGTATACAAAAAGAGGACTGCGCCTTTTGCGGCGACAGCCCTCTTTTTTACTGCTTATTTTCTGTTCAAAAAAGCCGCGGCGCCGCCCTGCCGCTCAGCGGCGTTCGGGCGGATAAAATTCGATGCGGAAGGTCGTGCCCTTGCCCAGCGCGCTTTCGACGGAGAGCTTCCAGCCAGCGCGCTTGCACAGCTTTTTGACGATGGCGAGCCCCAGTCCGAAGCCGCCGCCCGCGCCGTTGTGCGATTTATCGACGGTATAAAAGCGGTCGAAAATGCGGGTTTTATCCTCTTCGGAAAGCCCGATGCCCGTATCGCTGACCGCAAGCGACGGGTTTTCTCCGCCCGTAAGCGTTACGGCGAGCGTGCCGCCCTCTTTGTTGTAGCGTATGCCGTTGGAAACGAGGTTGTTGAAAATTTCCAACAGCCGTTCGCGGCGCGACATCACTTTGACTCCGCCCGCTATATCTAATTTCAGCGCGATCTTTTTTTGCGAGAGCTTCGGCTCGAACGGCGCGATCGCCTCGCGCACGAGCTCGGTCAAATCCACTTCGTAATCGGGCAGTTCGTCCGAATCGATCGCGGAAAAGTTGATGATGGAGCGAATGAGATTGGCGAGCCTGTCGCTCTGTTTGATGATCGTTTTCGCCACGCCCTTCGTGCGCTCGGGCGGCAATGCGCCCGCCTCGATCAGTTCCGCAAAGCCGCGTATGCTCGTGAGCGGCGTGTTCATTTCGTGCGTTACGTTGGCGATAAAATCGTTTTTCGAGCGCGCCGCCGCCATCGATTCGGTAACGTCCGTGATGAGCAGAACGCTCGACTTTTCATTAAAGGTGAAGCGAAAGTTGTAATCGCGCCCGTCGATTTTACGGTAAACGGAGGACGATTCGCCCGTTTGTATGATCTGCGCGATCTCTCCGTCGGACATAAAGCAAGGGATCGGCTCGTTCGTTTCGTAATCCAAGAGCCTTGCGGCCGTCTTGTTGATGAGGATCACGTCGGAAGGGTCGCGGAAAATGACGATGCCGTGCTCCATGCTGTTGAGGATCAGCTTTTCCAGCCGCCGGTCCTCCTTCATCTTCGCGACCTTTTCGCTGATATCGGCATTCATGTCGTTCATCATCTTGGCGATGGGCTGCAGTTCCGCGTAATTCGTGGAGACTTCTTTCCCCGCGCCGGTCGCGGCCTCCTGCGTGAGCTTTTCTACGGGGCGGAGCACAAACGCCGTTGCCGCCCAGGCAACGAGAAGGCAGATGAGGACGTCGGCGAGCAAAAACCATAACAGCGTGGGGAGCGCGTCGGCAAACACGGAAAACTGCGACGGCGAGGCGACGGACAAGCGGACCAAAAAGCCCTCCGCGGGGCCGGATTCGGTCAAAATCGTCCCGTCGTACGCTTTGCAATAGTAGATGAGCTGTTCGTTGACCGAATCGCTGCGGCGGGAAGCGAACCCTTCGCCCGATTCGAGCGCTTCCCGCACTTCTTCGCGGTCGGCATGGTTTTCGGCGGCGGAGGCGTCGATGTCGCTGTCGCAAATCAAAGAGCCGTCGCGCAGCAGCACGGTAACGCGCGCCCCGCCCAATTCGGACGAGAGCGTTTGGGCAAACTGCGAATCGACGGCTTCGGAGGGGGAATATTCCTCCTCAAAAACATTCATATAAACTTTGAGCTGCTGTTCGGTGAGAGATACCGTATTGCGGTAAAACATGTCTGTAAACAGAACCGCCAGCAATACGATGGCCACGACCGATACGAGCAGCGATACGAGCAAAATTCTCTTTCTCACTTACCTGTTCCCGATCATTCCCTGTATACGAATTTGTAGCCGACGCCGAATACCGTTTCGATATAATCGATGCCGAGCTTGCGCAGGCGCGCCACATGGTTATCGACCGTGCGCGTTTCGCCCTCGTCGTATCCCCAAACGGCGTTGAGGATATTTTCGCGCGTGAGGGCCTTGCCCTCCTTTTGCATGAGATATTTGAGGAGATTGAACTCTTTATTGTTCAGTTCGAGTTTGACGCCGCGCAGCGTCGCCGTCATCGTCTCTTCGTCGAGCGACAGATTGCCGCGGACGAGCGACGCGTTCCCGCCCGAACGGCGGAGTAGCGCGTTGACCCGCGCCGTAAGTTCCAATACGCCGAACGGCTTTGCTATGTAATCGTCGGCGCCGAGGTTGAGGCCCTTGACTTTATCCGTCTCCTGCCCCAGGGCGGAGAGCATGATGACGCCCATCGACGGATATTTCTGTTTGATTTTTGCCAAAACGTCCAGCCCGTTGCCGTCGGGAAGCATGATGTCGAGCAAGGCGGCGGCAGGCGGCTGCTTTTCGACCGCTGCCATGAAATCGGCCACCGTTTCGAAACACTCGATGGTGATGTTCGACATTTCCAGCGCGCACCGAACGAGCTCGCCGATGTTTTTGTCGTCTTCCAACAAATATACGTTTTTATTCAAAATATTCTCCCTCCCCCGAACGGATCTGCTTGCTTTTCGGGGGATTCCCGTTCCAGTATACTACTTTCGGCGCGATTTGTAAAGGACGCGGAGCCGCTCAATCGAAAGCGTGCGCGACATACGTGAGATGGTCGGCCGCGCGCTCTAAATTGCCCACGAGGTTGATGAACACGCCGCTGGATGCGGGCTTGCACTTGCCCTCGTTGAGGCGGCGGATATGGTCTTTGACCATCGCTTTGCGGTCGGCGTCGATCTCGTCTTCCACCGCGTCGACCGCGCGGATCGCCGTGATGTCCTTTTTATCGAATACGTCCAGGGTTTTTTGATACAGACGATCGATCTTTTCATACATATCCTGCAAAGATTTGAGGACTCCGGATGAAAAATCGATGCCGTCGCGCTTGCAGTTGCGCGTGTATTTCGTAATATTATCCGCCAGCTCGCTGATGCGGATGATGTCGCTCGTGGCGTGATGGATCGCGGAAATGAGGCGTTCGTCGGAAAGGGATACATCCTGTGCTGAAATTTTAATCAGATACGCGACGATGGCGCGCTCCATTTCGGCCACGCGGCCGTTGATCTTTTCCACCTCTTCCTTGGCGTCCTCGTTGCCGGCGACAAACCCGTCGAACGCGGTCTTCAAAGATTCCATGGCGCGTTCCGCCATGCGCGAAGCGGCTTTGTTCGCCTGCTCGACGGCTACCGACGGCGTAGAGAGGAACCTTTCGTCCAGCAATACGACGTCGCTTTCTGCCCCGTCGCCGTCCTTTTTGCCGCGGATCAGCTTGGTGGCAACTTTGACGAATACGTTTACGAACGGAAGGAACAAGCAGGTGCAGACGCAGTTGAAGAAGGTATGGAAGAGCGCTATTTGCAGCCCGGCATTGTTGGCAAACCACTTGCCGAGCGTAGCGTTCAGGAATCCAGGCCAGCAGAGCAGGAAGATCGAGAAGATCACCGTGCCGAATACGTTGAACATCAGGTGGATGAGCGCGGCGCGCTTGGCGTTGGTGTTCGCGCCGATCGACGAGAGAAGCGCCGTAACGCAGGTACCGATGTTCGTGCCGAGCACGAGGAACAGGACCCCGCTGTTGGAGGGATCGCCGATGACGAGCCCCGCCGCCACCATCTGGACGATGAGCGTCGTTACCGCGGAGGAGGACTGCACGATACCCGTGATGATCACGCCGGCAAGGAGAAGGACAAAACGGTTATCGACGCTGACGAGAAAATCTTTGACGACCTGCTGCTGCGCGAAATCGTCCATCGCCATGCCCATATATTCGAGGCCGAGGAATACGAGCCCCAGCCCCGCGAGCATCATGCCGACGGTTTTAGTTTTGTCTTTCTTGCCCATCATATCCATAAAGATGCCCACACAGGTGAACACCGTTATGAATTCAATGAAGGGAATATCCGCAATGACCGAAAAATAAGCGGTAACCGTCGTGCCGATATTCGCGCCCATGATGACCGTCGTGGCCTGAAAGAGGGACATGAGCCCGACATTTACAAAGCCGACGACCATGACCGTCGTTGCGGACGAACTTTGAATGATGGCGGTAACGCCCGCGCCGATGCCGACGCCCGCAAGGCGGCTTTTGCCCGTTTTATCGAACCAGCGGCGAAGCTTGTTCGTCGCGAGCTTTTCGATGTTATCGGACAAGATCTTGAACCCGAACAAAAACGCGCCCAGCCCGGCCAAAAGCGCTATGACTGCCAAAAAATAGTCCATCGCGCCCATCTGCGCCGCCAAAACCGCAGCGGCATTGGAAAAATTCATACAACTCTCTCCTTACGAAACACTTTTTCTTACGTTGGTTGATCACGCGGATTTCACCCGATGATTCCATTGTAGGGGAAAGTTGTATAATACACTTGTAAAATTTGTAATAAATTTGTAATAAATTTGCCGAAACGGCGATTTTTGCGAAAAAAATGCCGCAAATGTTGCTCCGCGCGAAAATTCCCGAAGGAAAAGCGCACCCGGACGGCGCGCTTTTATTGTTTTCGACGGGCGGACAAAATTCCGCAAAGCCGCAAACCCTTCGCGGACCCGCGGCATGCGGAAGCCTCCCCTGCTCTGCCTCCCTCCGGTCAAAAAAACCGACCGCGGCCGTATGCACGTGCGTCTGAACGCCGAGCGCCGCCGTGAAAAAGCCGCCTTCGGCTCTGTGCGGAAAGCCGCCGCGGGGGAGAATTTTTGCCGATCCCCTTTCAGTTGAGTTTTTTGTGTTCGCCGGTGATCATGAAAATGACCCATTCGGCAATATTGGACGCGTGGTCGCCGATCTTTTCGAGATATTTTGCCACCATCAGCATATCCAGAGCCTGTTCTCCGTTATCGTCTTCGTCGATGTCTTTGTGCACGATTTTGGTGAGTTTGCCTTTGATCACGTCGAACAGGTCGTCGACGGCGTCGTCGGCACGGCAGACCGCCTTCGCGAGATCGCCGTCCCGTTCCACAAAGGATTTTGCCGCGTTGCGGACCATATCCTGCACTTTTTCCGCCATTTCCGGAATTTCTTTGACGGCGTCTGCATACGGAAGGGAACTCATTTTAATGACGAGCTCGGAAATATCCACCGCCTGATCGGCGATGCGCTCCATGTCGGTGATCATCTTCATCGCGCTCGTGATGAACAGGAGGTCGCTTGCGACCGGCTGCTGTTTTAAGATAAGTTTTAAGCACAGG
>CALVXE010000079.1 GCA_944368795.1 uncultured Clostridia bacterium
ATCGTCAGTCCCGACGGCAGGAAGTTCATCATCGACTGGGCGCACGCAACGCAGGGCAACGCCCGCTGCGATGCCGCGCGTACGTATTTGCTGTTCAAGTTGGATAAAAAAGACGATTTGGCGGAAGAATATCTCAAGCTCTTCTGCGAAAAGACGGGCATTGCCAAACAGCTCGTGCAGAAGGCTCTCCCGATCGTCGCGGCCAGCCAAACCACGAAAGCAGTTCCCGAAGAGCAGGAATTCCTCGCCAAATGGGTCAACGTGGTCGATTACGAGTAAAATTTGCAAAAAAGCGCCGATTTATCGGCGCTTTTTTCTGTTTCCGAAGATGCGGATTTCCGGATATCCATGCTCCCTATACATGCCGGTTCGCCTCAGAAAAGCATAAAATAATGTGTTTTTTTCATGAAAAATAAATAAAAAAAACAGTGTCAGCTGTTGACGTGCGCTCATAAATGTTGTATAGTTTAAACAAGATAAATACAAAGGAGAAAGGTATATTGAACAAAAAACTTTGTGCATTGGCTATTGCCGTGCTGGCGGCTTTTTGCGCATTTGCCGCGGCGTGCGGCAACGGAGGAAGCAGCAATAACGGGAACGGCGGCAATACCGATGGGAAAGCGGACTGGTCGGTACAAGCGGAAACGCAGAAAGACGATATGACGATTTCCGTAACCGGTACGGCAAAGACGGGCGAAACTTTTGCGGGCGCAGAAATTTCCCTGTATTACGGCGACGAGCTGGTCGAAAGCAAGGCCGCGGCGGAGAGCGTCTCGTTCGAAGCGCCGCATCACGGCATATTCACGGTCAAGCTGATAAAGGATGAGCAGACCCTTGTCGAAACCGAGGCAAAAGTATGGGCAAGCAGTTACCGCATCGCATACTTTAACGCAACGCTGCCCGTTACCATGTTCATGACGTCGGTATTCTCCGATCAGAGCGGAAATCTCGAATATTTGCAAGGAGAATCCGGGCTCACCGCAAGCGGCGCCTGCGCCGTACCCACCTATATCTATTTGGAACGCACGCAGACGTTCAATTGGGACGAACTGCCCGAAAACGCCTACGCTTTCCCGTCGGGAAACGTCGAATGGTGGTTTGGTTTTTATGCGGCGAGCGACTTTATCGCGGAGCTGTATTCGATGGACTCCTCGTCCGTCTTTTCCTTTAATTTTGCAGACAATTACGCCACGCTGGTAACGCTGTTCGCCTGGCGCAATCAGCTGCCCGCCGAAAATTATACGGTCAATATTTGGACGGACGGCACGGGCACATATAACGGCATCAATACTTCCGTCGCGGATCAGAGCGCTTACGATGCCATCAGATCCTCGCAGGAAGACCTTTCTGCGGAAATGGAAGCGGCCGCAGACAGCGATGCGCGTTTCGAATTGGCGGAAGAATATATTGCCGAATGGATCGATTCGGAAGAACATCCGAACCAGATCGACTGTTTCGGCTGGTCTTTCGTGTTCGCCTGCGAAAGCGAGAACGTCAATTATGCGGTAAACAGTTTGGAAGGCCTGTTTACGGATACCGATAACGAAGAGATCGCCGCGTTCAAAGAACTTGCGGAAGAGAATCTGACCGTTGTGCCGCTGAACGCGATGCTTTCCGTTCTGCGCGCCGACGAAGCGGGCTTCCGCGCCTTCGAATTCCTCTATCAGACGCGCTGGATCGGCGAAGACGGCGAGGAATACAGTTATCACGATATCTTCGGCGCGAGCGAAAAACCCAATCTCCTGATCCTTGGCACGAGCGTTTCGGGCGAGGCCACGAGCGACGCGCAGCCGTACACTTTCCTCGAATATTACGAGTATCTGCAAGAGACGTACGGCGATACGTACGATATCTTCTATAAGGCACATCCCTCTTATCCCATCGATTCGTTCGAAGACGGCCGCGCGCAGTTATTTGAAGAGGACGGCGTCGTCGATATCACGCCTGCGCAGATCCCCGTCGAACTATTCATGTTTTTCTACGAAGACGTGTATATCTGCGGCTATTTCGGCTCGTCGTTCTATTCCTCGCAGAAGGGGCAGACGATCTGCTTTTTCAATACGGAGGCCGTTGTCCGCGCCAATGAAACGGCGCTCGCCATGATCGAAGAGGGGATCTTCGAGGGCACCGTCTATCTCGGCGATCTCGATCTCAAGTCGGCGGCATAAAACGCCGATCGGCGCGGATTGCGGCGCAAAAGGCAGCCAAAGGCTGACTCTCCGTTGCGGCTTGGTGCTCATAAAAAATCAAAAATCGGTTTGCCGCGCGGCGCCTCCCGCAAACGGGAGGCGCCGCAAAAAATTGTCATCGGCGCTGGAAAAACAAAAAATTTCGCGGTATAATGGAACAGAGTCGGAAATTGCGCCCTTTTTGCGGAACGGCATAAAAAATTTTTGTCGCATAGCCTTTCATTTTCGCAGAAAAATGTGCTATACTCTATCCGTCGGGTTAAGAGTTGCGGTACGAAGTGCCGGAACTCGCAACCCGTCGGATAGAGTATAAAAACGGATAAAAATCCTTGCCCGGCGCATACTGGTTAGAAAACGGAGGTTTATAAATGCCTGAAATTCTGCAATATATACTCATCGCCGTTGCGGCCGTCGTCGTCTTGGCAATCGTGCTGAAGCTGTTCAAGTTCGGCTTCAAAACCATTTTGAAATTCGTGATCAATGCGGCGATCGGCATCGGCGCGATCTTTTTGCTCAATCTGATTCCGGGCGTAGCCATCCCTGTAGTGTGGTGGACGGCTCTCATCACCGGTATTTTCGGCATACCGGGCGTTATCGTCGTACTGATCATCAGCTTTTTTCTGTAATACGATCCCGAACATCGGCGGGCGCGGTACTACCGCGCCCGCTTTTTTGCAAAACCGGGAATTTTTGAAAAGGCATTGACTTTGCGAAAATCGGGGTGTATAATAAAGGCGAACAAGCGATTTTCGCGGAAGGTGGGGAAAATGAAAACAGAAATTTCATTCCGGAGCATCGCGTGCGGGTTGCTTCTCTTTTTTATCGGACTCGTCGCACTTTTGGGACTGTTCGCGCCGCTCGGTTCGCTGACGGCAGAGGGTCTTTCCTCCTATGCGGAGAACGGATTTGCCGCGATGAAAATGCAAAGCCTGTTTTATCCCGATGAAGATGCCGCAATGATAGCTCTCGGTTCGTTTTGCATGTTCCAATGCGCTGTCGGCATCGTATGCATGTTGGGCGGAGTATTGCTGATTTTTTATCGCGGGCCGGTTTTAGGGAAAATTTTTGCGATCGCCGGCACCGCGGCGCCGCTCCTTTATATGGCTGCGGGCATCGCGTTTGCTGTCGTTTATAAAAATACGCAGATAAGCGGAGCAGACTTTGCCAATTATTCCTGCGTTACATACGCATATGTGCCGTTTTTGTTCAGCGCACTGCTCTTGGCGGGATATTTTGTGTGTTCGGCAAAAGTTTCGAACAGGATCCTTTATTCGAACAGGAGCGAAGCGGAATTAGCCGGCGAAGAGGCGTCTTCGGGCTCTGCGAAAAAAGAAAGCGATCCCGAACGTTTTCTTATGCCTGCCTCTGAATTGAGCAGGCCCTCCCAAAGGCCGCGTCAGTGCCGCAGGGAATATTCGGAAACGGAACGCATCGAACTGCTCGTTCGCTACGGATGGCTGTACCGTGAAGGGATCATTACCGAAGAAGAATTTGCGCAAAAAAAGAAGCAGCTTTTGAATTCGGGCGCACGAACAGATACAGGGGGGAAAGGAGCATGAAGATCTCTTTAAAGGGTTTGATCGGCGGAATCGCCGCCGTGCTGATCGGCGTGGCGGCTGTTGCCGGGCTCGCCGCGCCTTTGACGTTCGGCGGCAGCGAGCCGTTCGGGCGCAGTTTTTATGAAACCGGATTTGACGCCTTATTGTTTCGGAGCGAAACGGTTTACCGCGGGCTCGCGCTTTCAAAAACGCCGCTGATTTTGGTCGGCCTGATTGTGGTTGCGCAGATTGTCTGCGGAGCGGCGGGCATCGTGTGCGGCGTCCTCTCCGTTTTCTTTCCCAAACTGCGCAAGGTTTCGCGCGCTTTGACAATTGCCTGCGTCGTGCTTTTGGCAATGTACGCGGCGGGCGGTCTGTATTATAATGCGGGGGCAACGGTCGTCCCGCGTCCGTCCGGGTTGCAGAGCGAAGGGAATCCGTCCCTGCATAACGATTTTACGATGACCGTTTACGGGACGACGATGGCGTATATTCCCGTTGCGATAGGGGCGCCCATTCTGTTTGTGCGCTGCCTTCTCGATATTTTTCTGAATGACGTTGCATTGTGCGGCGAAGACGTGCCGCTGATCGGGCGTTCTTTTCACATTACCGCGCGCGGTACCGTTCGCGCGGTTCTCGCCGCGATTTTAGGCGCGCTGGCGTTTGTCGCCCTGCGCATGCCTTTTACAAAAGTGGCGGAAGGGTATTCGGAAAGCGGTCTGTTTTGGGCGATATTTTTCCAAACGAAACTGCGAAGCATTTATTACGAAAAGGAATTTTTGGGCCTTTATCTGTTCGATACGCAGTTTGCGTTGGCTGTCGTGGCGATTGTGTTTGCCGTTTTGGCATTTTTATCCCCGAAATACAGGGCGGCGTCATCCGTTTTGAGCCTGCTGTGCGTCGCCTTTGCCTTGGCCGATGCGGGCGTTTCTTTTTGGCTGTGCATCATGCAGAACGAAATTTATAACGCGGGCGCGGTGTCCGTAATGTGGATTCCCTGCCTGTTCTCGCTTTTTGTCGGCGTCGAGTATCTGCAGGCGCTGTTTATAAGAGACAAGGGATTGGCTGCAGACAGGGCTTCCGATTTCGAGGATGAAGGCGCGGAGGCCGAATATCTGGTTCGGTATTACGAGATGTACCGTGAAGGATTGCTCGGCGAAGAAGACTTTATTCGCCTTAAAGAGCAGATCTTGCACCGCGGCGACGAGGATTTATAGGCCTTTCCGCGGAATAATTCCCTGCAGCAAAAAAATGTGCTTCTTTGCAGGGAAAAGCGTGCCGCCGGCACATTTCTCTGCAAAGAATATGTTTGCTTCAAAAAAAGACCGAGCCGACGGCAGAGCTGCCGTCGGCTCGGTCGATGTTCAGCCGATCATTGTTCCTTTTCCGCCGCGCGGGCCTTTACGATCTTTTCCGATTCGGGCGCGGGCACTTCTTCGTAGCGCACGAGTTCGCAGGTAAATTTCCCGCGGCCCTGCGTCATGCTGCGCAGGTCGGTGGCGTATTTCTGAATTTCCGCCTGCGGCGCTTCCGCATTGACGACCTGCATGTCTTCCATCATGTCGATGCCGAGGATCCTGCCGCGGCGCTTGTTCATGTCGCCCATGATGTCTCCCAAATACGCTTCGGGGATGGCGATCTTCAATTTCATGATGGGTTCGAGCAGCACCGGCTTTGCGTTTTTCAGCCCTTCCTTGAAGGCGAGCGCAGCCGCAAGTTTAAACGCCATTTCGGAGGAGTCGACGTCGTGGTAACTGCCGTCGTACAGCACGGCGCGCAGCCCCGTAACCGGGTATCCTGCGAGCACGCCGTGGGGCAGGCATTCGATCAGCCCCTTTTCGACGGCGGGTATATACTGTTTGGGCACCGAACCGCCCACGACCTCTTCGGCAAATTCGAATTCGCCGTCAAACGGCTCGAAGCGCACCTTGCAGTGCCCGTATTGGCCGTGCCCGCCCGATTGTTTTTTGTGCTTTCCTTCCGCTTCCACCGTTTTGCGGATGGTTTCGCGGTAGGCGATTTTCGGCGTTTTCAAGAGAGCGGAAACGTTGAATTTCGCTTTGAGTTTTTTGTTGATGACGTCGAGGTGCGTCTCTCCCTGGCCGCTGATAAGCATTTCGCCCGTCTCGGCGTTTTTCGCCACGTTAAAGGTGTAGTCCTCTTCGGCAAGTTTGTTCAGGCCTTGGAAAATTTTGTCTTCTTCCCCCTTCTTTTCGGCGTAGATCGCCATCGAGAGGACGGGGCGGGGGAAATGGATGGGGTCGAATCTGACCTTCAAAGATTCGTCGCAAAGGGTGTCGCCCGTATTGGTGGCGGCGAGTTTGCTCACCGCGCCGATGTCGCCCGCGCCCAGTTCGGAAACAGCTTCCTGCTTTTTGCCCTTTAACAGGTAGATCTGGCTGATGCGCTCGGTTTTGCCCGTCGTCGCATTGTACACGGTGCTGCCCGCTTTCAGCGTGCCGCGGAACACTTTCAGGACGTTCATCTTTCCCACGAAGGGGTCGACGACCGTCTTGAAGACCTGTGCGGCGAACGGCTGTTCCGATTCGCAGGTAATGCCGATCAGTTCGTCGGTATCGAGCGCGGTCGCGAGCATTTCGCGCCGCTCTTCGGCGCTGGGCATGTATTTGACGATCTCGTCCATCAGGTTGATGATGCCGCGGTTTTGCAGCGCGGAGCCCGCCATGACGGGTATCGTGGTTACGTTGTAGATGCCCTTGCGGATCCCGTGGATGATTTCGTCCTTCGATAGGGCGCCGTCTTCGAAATATTTGTCGAGCAGGGCCTCGTCGTTTTCGGCGGCCGTTTCCGTAAGGCTCGCCTGCATCTCCGCGAGCGTGCCTTTGAGATCTTCGGGAATGGGGATGGATTTTTTCTGCGCCTCGTCCGCAAAGCGCTAGCACGTCTCTTT
>CALVXE010000080.1 GCA_944368795.1 uncultured Clostridia bacterium
CGAACATTATATTGAATACCATCGTCGCCGACGAACTGCGGCAGTTTGCCGATGAATTGGAAGGCGCGTCCGATTTCAATGCGGCGCTGCACGACCTGGTCGTGAAGACCATCAAAGAGCATAAGCGCATCATCTTCAACGGCAACAACTATACCGACGAATGGACCAAGGAAGCCAAAAAGCGCGGGCTTTTGAATTTGCGCAACAGCGCCGAAGCTCTGCCGCACTTTGCCGATAAGAAGAATATCGAGCTGTTCGAGCGCAACGAAGTGTTTACCGAACGCGAAGTAACTTCGCGCATGAGCATCATGCTGGAAAATTACAGCAAAGTGCTCACCATCGAGGCGCTTACCATGATCGAGATGGGCAGGAAGGATATTTATCCCGCCGTGAACGAGTATATTTCGGAATTGTGCGCGGCAGTCTACCGCAAAGAGCAGTACGGCGCGCCCGTCGCCGCGGATAAGGAAGTCATCGCGAAACTTTCGGCGGCCAACGAGGCGATGTACGGCAAAATCGGCGAGATCGAAAAACTGCTCATCGACGCGAAGGCGTATGAAGATCCCGTCAAGTGCGCGAAGTTCTTTGCCGATAAGATCATCCCCGTCATGCAGGAGATGCGCGCATACGCCGACGAGATGGAAATGAACACAGCCAAAAAATATTGGCCGTTCCCCACGTACGGAGATATACTCTTCAGCGTGTAACAGGCGCCCGGCTCGGGCAAAAAATATTCGCAATGGCGCGGAAACAAATCGGAACGCACGCGGTTCGCACGGGCAGAAGCCCGCTGCCGCCGCGGCAGTGGCGGACGGGTAAGTCCCGGATTTTCGCCCGATTACGTTCCGCGCCCTTTCTTTTGTTTCTAAATATTACATTTTATCATATAGGAGGCAGAATATGGACGGCATATTCGGATCGACGGGCGTTTGGTTCCTGATAGGGGCGATACTCGTTTGGTTTATGCAGGCCGGGTTCGCAATGGTGGAAACGGGCTTTACGCGTGCAAAGAACGCGGGCAACATCATCATGAAGAACCTGATGGACTTTTGTTTGGGGACGGTCGTTTTCGTCCTGCTCGGCGCGGGGCTGCTGATGGGCGAAGACGCGCTGTTCGGGCTGATCGGCGTTCCGAATCTCGGCGTGTTCACCGATTTCGCGAATTACGATTGGTCGAGCTTTTTCTTCAACCTCGTGTTCTGCGCCACGACTGCGACGATCGTATCGGGAGCCATGGCAGAGCGCACGAAATTTCTCTCGTACTGCATCTATTCGCTGGTGATCAGCGCGGTGGTATATCCCATCGAAGCGCACTGGGTATGGGGCGGCGGCTGGCTCACCAATGAAATTTTGGGCGTATATTACGTTGACTTTGCCGGTTCTTCGCTCATTCACATGGTCGGAGGCATCTCTTCCTTCATCGGCGCCCTGATCCTCGGGCCGCGCTGGGGCAAATATCTGGATAAAGACGGCAAGCCCACTTTGGTGCGCAAGGAAGCGAAATTCGTACGCGCCATTCCCGGGCACAACCTCACGGTAGGCGCACTCGGCGTGTTTATCCTCTGGTTCTGCTGGTACGGCTTTAACGGCGCCGCGGCGGCGGATATGACGCAGCTCGCTCAGATCCTCGTCGTAACGACCGTTGCAACGGCGACGTCGACGTGCTCCACCATGATCTTCACCTGGATCAAGAACAAAAAACCGGACGTTTCGATGACCCTCAACGGTTCGCTCGCAGGTTTGGTCGCCATTACGGCGGGCTGCGCGAACGTAGACGTGGTCGGCGCCTTCTTTATAGGGTTGATCGCCGGTATTCTGGTAGACGTTGCCGTCGAAGTGATCGATAAAAAGATCCACGTTGACGATCCCGTCGGCGCGATCGCGGTGCACGGCGTAAACGGTCTGTGGGGCACGATCGCGGTAGGGCTCTTCTCTTCGGGGATCAATCCCGTACTCGACGATGCCGGCAACGTGCTTTCGGCGCAGAAAGGGCTCTTTTACGGCGGCGGATTCAATATGCTCGGCGTGCAGCTGATCGGTATCCTCTGCATCGCCGCCTGGACGATCGTATGCATGGTGGCATTGTTCCAGATCCTCAAACATACTTGCGGCGTCCGTGCCTCGAAAGTGGAAGAGATCGAAGGATTGGATAAACACGAACACGGCTTGCCCAGTGCATATGCGGACTTTGCCGCTGTGCCTCTTGCGGCGGAAATGCTCGATCCCGAAGGCGTGCCCGTTTTGGCTGAAAGCGCTTCGGCAGGCGTTACGGTCGTCGATACGGCGGCACCCGCGGTACAGGCGAGCAGCGATGCGAGCGCAAAACTTTCCAAAGTCGTCATACTTACCAAACAGTCGAAGTTTGAAGACCTCAAACAGGCCCTGAATGATATCGGCGTTACGGGGCTGACCGTTACGCAAGTGCTCGGCTGCGGCGTGCAGAAAGGAGCCGGAGAATATTACCGCGGCGTCAAAGTGGATATGGATCTGCTGCCGAAGGTAAAAGTCGAAGTCGTCGTCAGCAAGATCCCCGTCAGCGAAGTGATCGAAACGGCGCGCAAGGCGCTGTACACAGGCCACATCGGCGACGGCAAGATCTTCGTTTACGACGTGGAAGACGTCGTCCGCGTACGTACCGGCGAATCGGGTTACGACGCATTGCAGGACGAAGAGTAAATCGGGACGGACGGAGGTCTGTCCGCCAAGCGGCAAGATCCGCGAGGCTTGAAAGGCTTACCCGCTCTCTCATAGACATGGGGCGCCCCCGCCGTTCGGCGGGGGCGCTTCCGTGTTCAAAAATGATTTTTAGCGGCCTGTGATGCGATTCGGAAAGGGGATGACGCCTCTTTGCGCGGCTCATTCGTCTTTATCCTTTTTGGAAGTATCCTCTTTTGTTTCATCAGCCTTGGCTTTCTCTTCGTAGGCGCGCAGCTGCCGTTTGATCTTTGCGCGGCGTTCCGGATTGGGGGCAAGGGACGGGAAGGCTTTTGCAAGGCGGCTCTTTTCGATCTTGTCGTATACAGCGTCCCGCCTTTTGGCGTTGCGGTAGCGAATTTCTTCAAGGCGTCCCCGCAGGCCGATATAGGCTCCGCTTTCTTTGATCTTTTCCACGGCAGCCCCGCCCTTCAACGTCGCGGCGGAGAGAACGGAGCCGATCGTGTCCGAGCCTGCCCGCAGTACTTTATTTACGCGCTCGAGCTGCCTGTACTTTTTGCCGAGAGAGGAGATCTGCAGCAACGTAAATACGAGGTCGACAGCCGTCAGGGCGGCAAAAATGCCGAGGGTTATGTACCCGGCCGATACGGGTATCCGATCGACGAGCGCCTCGATGGCGGGCTGTACCGCATAGACGACGGCAAGGGCCGCGGCGCCCCACAGCAGGCTCATGGACAGGCATACGTACCCCATAAGATTGAAGGGGCGGTCGGAATAGTCCCACCATTTCCGATGAAAAATTTTTTCGAGGGCGAATCCCGTCAGAAATTCCAAAACAGAACAAAGCAGTGCGGCGCCGAGAAATACGGCCGAAAACCACTTTTTCAGCGGCGAAAGGCAGACAAGCAGCAAAACCACGCCCGCGCCGTAAATGGGGCAGAGCGGACCGTTCAGAAATCCGCGGTTTACGAATTTTCCCGTTTTGGCGGCGGCAAAGACCACTTCGGCGCACCAACCGAGAAAAGCGTATGCGTAAAAGTACGCGGCAAGTTCATATAGACTGTAATCGCCGATGAATATATGCGCCATAAAACACCTCTTGCCCAAATTATACCATACCAAGCGGGAATGCGCAACAAAACTTAACTTGCGCTTATACCCTGTATTCAAAATCGCAAAAAAACGAATTCCGGCCGTATGCTTGACGGCAAACGGCGGGTATTTTATAATATTTACGTTTTATGAAAGCGCGCCGCGGATTAAGGCGCGCGGGGAGTTGCTCTTATGTCTTTGAGAGAAGGCCAGTTCAGAAATCCTTCCGGATGCGCCGTCGTCGGCGTGATCGACCGCAGCGGCGATCCGATGAGCGGCGAGGGAATGATCCTCGCTTCGGAAGTCATGCACGACCGTTCCAACGGGCTGGGCGGAGGATTCGCCGGGTACGGCATTTACCCGCACTACAAAGAATTTTACGCTTTTCATCTGTTTTATGACGGAAAAACTTCACAGGCGGAGACGGAGGCTTTTTTAGGGCGGCATTTCGAAATCGTCTATTCATCCGAAATTCAGACGCGCAAACTGCCGTCGGTTACAAACGAACCGCTGATATACCGCTACTTTCTCGCTCCTCTGCCGCGGAAACTGGCGAACAGCCATCTCGACGAGCGCGAATACGTCGCCCGGTGCGTCAACCGGGTCAATGCGGAAGTAAAGGGGGCATATGTATTTTCCAGCGGGAAAAACATGGGTATTTTCAAAGGGGTAGGATATCCCGAAGATATCGGCCGGTTCTATCGGCTGGAGGAATACGAAGGATATGCGTGGACCTGCCACGGCAGGTATCCGACGAACACGCCCGGCTGGTGGGGCGGCGCGCATCCTTTCGGACTCTTGGACTTTTCCATCGTACACAACGGCGAGATCTCGTCCTACGACGCCAACCGCCGCTATATCGAGATGTTCGGGTACAAATGCACGCTGCAGACGGATACGGAAGTCATCACGTATATCATCGACTATCTCGTCCGCAAAAAGGGGCTTACCCTCGAAGAAGTCGCGCATGTGATCGCCGCGTCCTTTTGGACGACCATTGCGGAAAAGGGGGAGGATGCCCGCGAACGCGAAACGCTTTTGCGACGCATGTTTCCCTCCCTGCTCGTTACGGGCCCCTTTTCCATTATCCTGGGGTATACGGGCGGGCTGATGGCGCTCAACGACCGTTTGAAGCTTCGCTCGATGGTTTGCGCGGAGAAGGGGAGCAGAGCGTATATTTCCAGCGAAGAGAGCGCGATCCGCCGCATCGAGCCGGAACTGGATAAAATTTGGGCCCCCGCCGGCGGCGAGCCCGTTATTTTTGAACTGTACGAGGGAGGGCGCGGCTGATGAATATCTACATACAACCCGAATATGAAGTCGTGCGCAATTCCGATCGGTGCATTGCCTGTCGCGTCTGCGAGCGGCAGTGCGCGAACCTCGTGCATTCTTTCGATGCGGAAACGGGAAAAATGCAGGCGGACAGCTCCCTGTGCGTGAACTGCCACCGCTGCGTCTGCCTCTGCCCGACGCACGCTTTGAAGATCGTAAAGTCGGACGATACGTATAAGATCAATGCAAACTGGAGCAACCAGACGATCAACGAAGTGTATCGGCAGGCAAATACGGGCGGCGTGTTGCTCTCATCGATGGGCAACCCGAAAGAATATCCCGTGTATTGGGACAAAATGCTCGTCAACGCGTCGCAGGTAACCAATCCTCCCATCGACCCCCTGCGTGAACCGATGGAAACGCGGCTGTGGCTCGGCAAGCGCACCGCCGCGATCGAGAGGGACGAAAGCGGAAGACTGAAAAACACCCTTCCGCCGCAGTTAAAACTCAACGTTCCCATCCTTTTTTCGGCCATGAGTTACGGCTCGATCAGCTACAACGCGCACGAAAGCCTGGCGCGGGCGGCCGAGGAGCTGGGAACTTATTACAATACGGGAGAAGGCGGCCTGCATAAAGATTTTTACAAATACGGGAAAAATACGATCGTACAGGTCGCGTCCGGGCGTTTCGGCGTGTTTAAAGACTACTTAGAGAGCGCCGCCGCCATCGAGATCAAGATGGGGCAGGGCGCGAAACCGGGGATCGGTGGGCATCTTCCCGGAGAGAAGATCTCGCAGGACGTTGCAGAAACGCGCATGATCCCGCAGGGAGTAGACGCGATTTCTCCTGCGCCGCACCACGACATTTACTCCATCGAAGATCTTCGCCAGCTCGTTTATTCGCTGAAAGAGGCGACCGATTATAAAAAACCCGTGTTTGTAAAGATCGCGGCGGTGCACAACTGCGCGGCGATCGCGAGCGGCATTGCGCGCAGCGGCGCCGACGTCATCGCCATCGACGGGTTCCGCGGCGGTACGGGGGCGGCGCCGACGCGCATCCGCGACAACGTCGGCATCCCCATCGAGCTCGCTCTCGCGCAGATCGACGAACGGCTGCGCATCGAAGGCATCCGCGACAACGTTTCCATCGTCGTGGGAGGTTCGATCCGTTCGAGCGCGGACGTCGTCAAGGCGATCGCTTTGGGCGCGGATGCGTGCTACATCGGTACGGCGGCGCTTCTTGCGCTCGGCTGTCATCTGTGCCGCAGCTGCCATGCAGGCAAATGCAATTGGGGTATCGCGACCCAGCGCCCCGATCTCGTAAAGAGGCTGAATCCGGATATCGGCTATAAACGGCTCGTCAATCTCGTAACGGCATGGAATCACGAGATACAAGAAATGATGGGCGGCATGGGAATCAACTCGATCGAAGCCCTCCGCGGGAACAGGCTCATGCTTCGCGGCGTCGGGCTGAACGAAAAGGAACTTGCCCTTCTCGGTATAAAATACGCCGGGGAATCTGCGTAAAAATTCGAAAATCGGGCGATTATTGCTTTGCATGGGGCGAAAAATAG
>CALVXE010000081.1 GCA_944368795.1 uncultured Clostridia bacterium
AGCGCAAAGTGGGTATCGGCCACGGCAATCTCGCGGCGATGCTCCTGCGCGAAGAGACGGAGTGCTTCTGCTTCCTGGCGGGGCATGAATCGTTCGCTGCAGCGGAAGGCGCCATCGGCATTGCGAAAAACGCCAACAAAGTTCGCAAGAATCCCCTGCGCGTCATTCTGAACGGCTTGGGCAAAGACGCCGCCTACATCATTTCGCGCATCAACGGATTTACCTATGTGCAGACGAAATATGATTACTATACGGGCAAAGTTACTATCGTGAAAGAGACCCCCTACTCGAACGGCGAGCGCGCCAAAGTGCGCTGCTACGGCACGGACGACGTAAACGAGGGCGTCGCCATCATGATCATGGAGAAAGTCGACGTTTCCATCACCGGCAACTCCACCAACCCTACGAGATTCCAGCATCCCGTTGCGGGCACCTATAAAAAATGGGCCGTCGAAAACGGCAAAAAGTATTTCTCGGTTGCATCCGGCGGCGGCACGGGCAGAACGCTGCACCCCGACAATATGGCGGCGGGCCCTGCAAGCTACGGCATGACCGATACGATGGGCCGCATGCACTCCGACGCGCAGTTCGCGGGCTCTTCTTCCGTTCCCGCACACGTTGAAATGATGGGCCTCATCGGTATGGGCAACAACCCGATGGTCGGCGCCTCCGTCGCCGTCGCGGTCGCTGTACAGGAAGGCATGACGAAGTAAGGCATCCCCTTTCGGCGAACGCGACATGGTCTCTGTTTTTTCGCACCGTCGCGGTCGCCGTACAGGAAGGCATGACGAAGTAAGGCATCCCCTTTCGGCGAACGCGACATGGTCTCTGTTTTTTCGAACCGTCGCGGTTGCCGTACAGGAAAGCATGACGAAGTAATCAGTAATTTACTTTATAAACAAAAAAGCGCCGAAAATTCGGCGCTTTTTTGTTTGTTTTTAGTCGATCGGCATATTTTCGCATGTGTAATGCCTGAAATATGCTTTGGAATATTATATCGCGCTTCTGCTAACCGACATTCAGCCAAACAGGGCGGGAATAGACCCTGTATCGCAATTCCGCTTTATCCGTTCCGTAATCGGCAATGCCGGCATATTCATAGAAATATACGACTTCCGCCGATTCTTCGAGAATATACTTTCCGTCGGAATCCGTTCTTAACTCCTTTCCGTCCGTGCGCTCCATGCCGCAGTCGACGAGAACAAGGCTTCCGTTCAGCATCGCCTTCGGCGTAAAGGGCTCTCCTTTTTCCGCCGTTTGCGGGATCGCCTCGATTTGATACGCAAAGTCCGTACCCCATTCGGGATGATCGCTCAAGATACAGTCTGCACCCAAATTGACGGTGAAATCATCGTAAACCGACTGCGTGTTGATGGTATGCATGAACGACAGCATTCCGCGCGCGGATATTTTATACATGTAATCGAAATCCGCATTGATATCTCCCCAGTCGCGGGAGACCTGATAATTGTTCGGGGCAGCCATCCGCTGCAATTCGATATAATCTCCTTCGCCGCTGAGATCATCGTTGATGAAAACCGCCGCCGGTACGGAGGGCATCTGTTCGCGCACGAGTTTCATCTGCGCGAAATTGGAAGAAAATACTACGATTTTGTTTTCCATGCCCATCCTTTCGGTAAGTTGTTTTAATGCCGGAACGATCTCTTCCTTCCCGGATTTTATTTCGATCTGAATGACGACATCGCGGTCTGCAAACTGCCGATATACTTCGGCGAGAGTGGGGACCGTTTCCCGGATGCCGCTGTACTGATCGACCGTCAGTTCCTTGATCTGCGAAAGGGTCATCTCTTCGATCTTGCCGCTGCCGTCCGTGGTGCGGTCTACCGTGGAGTCGTGCATGACAACGACTTCGTTGTCGGCGCTCAGATAAATGTCCAATTCAAACAGGTCGGCGCCCGCCCTGTACGCTCTTTCGAAACCTTCGAGCGTATTTTCGGGATAGGAACCGGCCGTTCCCCTATGCCCGCTGACGAGCGTTTTACGGGTTACGGTCTTTTCCGTTTGCGCTTCATATACGTCGTACAGAGCCGTCCAATCCGCCGTGAGAATACCGTTGACTCCGCTGTAAATCGTATCGTAAAAGCTTTCCGTCTCCGCATATTTCCAAACCGTAACCAGCCGCGCGCGCAGACGGGCCGTATCTTCTGCCGTAAAGCTATCGGGAACGATTGCAACGTTTGCATTGTTTGTCCAAACGGTTTCGGCGATCTCTTCTACAGAAATGTCATTGTTCTGCGAAAAATCGATGACCCCGCGGGACAGGCGCGACAATTCTCTCGCTTCGGCAAGAATGGCAGCATTTTCTTCGGAAACGACGATGAACGAATCCGCATAATTTTCGGAAGCGAAATATTCGGCAGCGGCTTGCGCTCCCTCGCGGTCTTCCACATAAAACGCGGGGATCACGCCCGCCTGCCAGCGCTCCGCGAATGCCGCCGCATCGCCGAGCGCCGCCCCCGAAAGCGTACTCGCATTCAGAGATGCATCCGTTTTTACGACGGCAACCGCGGGGCGCTCGCCCTGCAGATCGTATGTTGCCGAATCGCTGCCTTGCGGAACCGCGATCGCCGCGGGCGCATTTACGTATCCCGTTTGGGGGACATAGATATCACTCGATTTAAATTCCGGTATTTCCACTGTTCCTCCAATTCCTTTATAATAAGATTATCCACGGAAATTTTAGTTCCTCGGCATACGATGCCGATATTTCCCGCCGCACCGTTCGGCGTTTCGGCGTGCGCAATATACTCCCCGTTCACATAATAGACGAGAACCTCTTCGGAATAGCTGATCTGCACGTGTACTGTTTCGTTCAACGCCCCGTCGTGCCTGGTAAACCCGTTGATCACTTTCCAATCGGCTTCGACGTCGTCCCAATAATCGATGTTGAGATTGCCGTTCTTGCGCAGCGACGCATGCCAAAAGCCGATGCCTTCATTGTACTTTACGGCAAAGCCGCCCCATCGCGCCGTATCCGAAAAATCCAAAATGGAAAAATCGAATTCCGCGGTAAAATTTTCGCTCGGAAGCAGTGCGTCATATTTGAGCAGGGTCGTCTTCATGGACATCCCGTCCAATACAAGCGCTCCGTTCACGATGGACGCCGACCCGTCGCCCTCGGCAATGCTCCATTCCGCAAGCAAAGAATCAGTCGTTTCGTCGTCGAAATCGTTTTCATAATACACTTTTTCCGTTGCTGATTCCGCGAAAGCGCCTTGCTTTTGCATGCCGGAAAAAGCGATCCCCAGCCAGCCGAACAGCAGAAGTCCGACGATCAAAAAACAGACAGCCCTATTGACAACGATCCCATTCCGTCTATTCATTTTCGGTCTCCTCCAAAGCTTTGATCACAAAATTATCGAAATATACCCTGGAATCGCGGCAAGAAAAACCGAGTTTACCCTGTCCTCTTCCGGCTTCGATCTCCTGCACGGCATACTGTTCGCCGTCCGCAAAATAAGTTATCGTATTTCCTTTCAGCTCGACCCGGATGCGGATCGCCGTATCATATTCGACCTCTCCGCGCTCCGTAGTAAAAGCATTCACGTCATCCCACTTTTTGGTCTGCAAATTCCACCAATCGATATTCACGTTGCCGTTTTGGCGCATGACCGCCTGCCAATAGCCGTAATCTTCGCGGTAATCGAGCACCAAGCCTGTCCAACGCGTCGCGTTCCCCGAATATTCCAGCGACGCATCGAATTCCACCGCATAATCCTGCGCCTGCGGCACGAAATTCAATATCGCCACGGGCGCATTGGAAACGCCTTCCATATACAGTCTCCCGCCCCGGACCTCTGCCGTTTCATGCGTATTGATCACGAACGCCCAGTCGTCCGGCAACATTCCGTCTGCTGTATCGTCGAAATTCTGTTCATAGAATACGCCCTCCGGCAACGGCTCCGTCTTCTTCGCGGCATGAAGACCGTCCGCATAGATATACCAATGTTCCGCCATATTGGTAGGGCATTTTAAATCGGGCCACCACCAGTCGGTTTCTTCCGTCGTTTCTCCTCCGTTGCGTTCTACCGTAATTTGCTCTCCGCGGTTTTTGAATGCCCATCCGGCACGCGCATACGTCGTATCCGAAATTTCTTCTACCGCATCGTACGGAATAAACAGCTCGAACGTCGAGCGATACATATCTCCGTCTTCAACCGTGGAGAAGGCACCCACCGTCTCCGCCGCGTTATTTGCGCCGTTGACCCATTTTTGCTCGGTATTCGTTCCTCTCGTTACGATAACTTCAAAGTTTGTATTGTAGTACCACGTCGCATACCCTTCGTTGATTTCCGTATGCGACGCCTCCCCGGCAAAATACAGGCCTTCCTCTTTCAACACGGCATATACGGTAACGCTGCGCCCCGTTGCCTCCAGATCTGTCAGCGTATATCCGGCATACCGCGCATTTCCTTCGCCGTCCTTCCACTCCGAAATATCCGCATCCAGCGTAAATTCGCTGTCTTTCCCGTTTACGAGAATATAGCATTTATCTGTATTGCCGTACACATCTTTTGCGGTTACCGCGGCGTATCCAGCCGAAAGAGCTGTTACTTTACCCGAAGCGCTGACGGAAAGAATATCTTCGTCGCTGACCGTATACGAAATATCTTTGGCATCCGCCCCGATCGGCTGCAGAACAAAATCTTCGCCTTCGGATAAATTTACGGACGTCTTGTTCAGTTTAAACGGGGAACCGCTAACGGCATCCGTAACGGTTACGGAGCATTCCGCCCTGCTGCCTTTGGGGGTCGAGACGCTGACCTGCGCCGTCCCTTCTTCAACAGCGGAAACGATGCCGCCTTCGACCGTAACCACCGATTCGTCGGAACTATCCCAAACGAGGGGAACTTCTTTCGTCAATTCGACTGCTTCGCCGAGGTACGCTTCCTGCCCTTTTTGCAATGTCAGTTCGGAAACGGTCAGCGAGACAGACGCGGCCTTTTCCACCGTAACGGTACAAGAATCGCTTACATCTCCGACCGAGGCTGTGATGACGGCTTTTCCTTCGGAAACAGCGGTTATCTTGCCATCCTGGCTGACGGTCGCAACGGAAGCGGCCGAACTTGCCCAACGGGCGGGTTCTTCCGTGCCATCAATTTGTACGGAAAGCGTGTACGAATCCCCCTCTTCCAACGTAAGCTCTTCGGTGCCGAGCACGATTTCGACCTTCTCCGTATCGCTGCCGTTGTTTCCGTTATGATCGCCTCCCCCGTTTCCTCCGCCGTCCGGCGAAGAAGACGCACATCCCGCGAACAGGACAGCGACCGACAACAGCGAAGCGATAATGATGCTGATGAATCTTTTCACTGTATTTTCTCCTTGTCGTTTTTTTTATTATACCATTCTTATTGCGCCTTGTAAATAGCCTTTTGCTAAGACAAATTTCATTAAATTCTGCCCTATTGGTTGAAAAAATTCAACCAATAGTTTGACAAATAAACCGCTTTTTGCTATCATATGCGCATGGAATCACATGCAATCGATATCAATAAGCGCTGGAATTTAGACATTTCAAACGAAAAAGATCAACAAACGCTCGTAGCGATAGCTTCCGCTTTATCCTCCCCCATCCGCGTAAAGATGCTCGACCTTTTGCGGAGCAGGATCTTATCCGTTTCGGACTTGGCGAAGGCCTGTTTTATCAGCATTTCGACCGCTATGTTTCATGTAAGCGTATTGGAAAAAGCGGGCCTTATCGTTACCGAATACAAAAAAGGCGCAAAGCGAGACGTGCTGATCTGCAACAATACGATACGGGAACTGAACGTTGACCTGTATTTTCGGCAATACGAGACGCCCGAAAAACATATTTTTACCCAGGCAATGCCGGTAGGCTTTTTTTCGGAGGCGAATTTAGGTTCGCGGTATGCTTTCGTTTCCAAGGAAAGGCTGATTGCGCAGCGGGACAATGAGAACTGGTATTCCATGGAACGAAGCGACGCACAGTTATTATGGGCAAACTACGGGTATGTTCTGTATCGGTTTTCCAATGAATTTACGGCAAATTTTACGGCGGAAGAACTTTCTTTTTCCCTGGAAATTTGTTCGGAAGCGCCCACCTACCGCAACGATTGGAAATCCGACATCGATTTTTATATAAACGGAATCAAAGCCGCTTCGTATCGCTGCCCAGGTGATTTCGGAGGGCGGCGCGGAAAATATAATCCGCCTTGGTGGCCGGACAATTGCACTCAATACGGCCAATTGCTGACGATCACCATTGACAAAAAACAGACCTATATCAACGGCATCGAGCAGGCAAACGGCATAACTTTGAACGCCCTGCACATTGAAAAAGGGAACGATATTTCTTTTAAGATCGAAAGCTCGCAAAAAGCCGAGTATTGCGGCGGCTTTAACCTGTTCGGGAAAGGATTCGGCGATTATCCGCAAGATATCGTATTGCAAGCAGTCTGTACCCCGAAGTAGAACTTTTTAATTTGCATAGATGCGATAAAGGCGGCGCCTTTTTTGCGCTTGCCATTTATAAACCAACAGCGGCACCCGTACGGGTGCCGCTGTTGGCGGTGGGAAGAGA